>CALPMA020000070.1 GCA_943324545.2 Chitinophaga pinensis | reverse complement strand
TTATAAGTTGTTGCGAAGCTTTTCATTTCTCGGAAAAGGTATCAACTCATTATAACTTTTTGTTGTAACTTTATTATTTTAAGTTTGCAAATTTACACTTATTTTTCAATAATCAAACCTATTGCTTCTTTTTTTTATTTATTAAGGAAATTGAAAATAGTAACATCGGTAAATTGGGAATTGTTATATTTGTAAATTAATTTAAAACAAAAATATTATGGAACAGAAGGTATCGACTTCAAAATCAGCATTACAATATGGTGCTTTATTCGGAGTTTTAATGATTTTAGAATTTGTCATTGTATATGTTATGGATGTGGACCCTATTTCAAATCCTACCACTGGAATAATAATCAATACGTTGAATTATCTTGTATTTCCTGTAAGTATTATAACAATTGGCTGTGTAAATTATAAGAAAAACCTAAACAATGGTTTTGTTTCTTTTGTAGAATGTATAAAAATTGGCGTCACTATATGTTTGATAGCCGGACTAATCTACGGTGTTTTTAGTGCTGTATTTAACATGATATTTCCTGAATTTGTAGAAGATATTATGAAAAAAACAAGACAAGTAATGCTTCAACAAAATCCAAATATGAGTTCTGAACAAGCAGAAATGGCAATTTCAATGAAGAAAAAATTCATGAATCCTGCAATTGTAATTCCTGCAACTGTTGCAATGTTTTCATTTATGGGTTTTATTTTTTCATTAATAATTGGAGCATTTGTAAAAAATGAAAACCCTCATAGCGCATAATTAAATGAATCTATCCATTATTATTCCACTTCTCAACGAAGAAGAATCATTACAAGAACTCCATAATTGGATTGTTTCTGTAATGAAATCTAATAATTATTCCTACGAAGTTATTTTCATAGACGATGGCAGCACCGATAAATCATGGGATATTATTGAGCAATTATCATTTGAAAATTCGAATAGTAAAGGGATTCGTTTTTTAAGAAATTACGGAAAATCGCAAGCGCTGCATGCTGGTTTTGCTAAAGCGCAAGGTGATATCGTAATTACTATGGATGCCGATTTACAAGACAGTCCCGAAGAAATTCCAGGATTAATTGATATGATTTCTAATCAAAAATTTGATTTGGTTTCCGGTTGGAAAAAGAAGCGATACGATTCCGTTTTTGCAAAAAATTTACCTTCAAAATTATTCAATTGGGCAGCAAGAAGAACATCAGGTGTAAAACTAAATGATTTTAATTGCGGATTGAAAGCCTATAAAAATGTCGTGGTAAAAAACATTGAAGTTTCAGGTGAAATGCACCGTTACATTCCGGTTTTGGCAAAAAATGCTGGTTTTGGAAAAATTGGCGAAAAAGTAGTTTTACACCAAGCGAGAAAATACGGAGAAACAAAATTCGGAATGGAACGATTTATCAATGGTTTTTTAGACCTAATTACTATTTGGTTTCTTTCCCGTTTTGGTAAAAGACCCATGCACTTATTTGGCGCTTTAGGCTCAATTATGTTTCTAATTGGGTTTTTAGCTGCCGGATTTATCGGGTTTTTCAAGTTATATAAATTATATCACGGAATGCCATATGAATTGGTAACGAATAATCCTTGGTTTTATATTTCATTAACCACCATGATTATTGGAACACAATTATTTTTAGCCGGATTTTTAGGTGAAATCATTTTAAGGACTAAGAACAACGAAGAACGATATAAAATTTCAAAAGAATTGAGTTAAACTCATTAAAATAATGGAACTACCTACAAAAATACTAACTGCCGTAAACGAATGGCTAACCCCTATTTTCGATAAAGAAACGCATGATGAAATCAAAGAAATGATGACCTCATCACCTAAAAATTTAGAAGAGAGTTTTTATAAAAATTTAGAATTTGGAACTGGAGGAATGCGCGGAATTATGGGCGTTGGAACTAACAGAATCAATAAATACACCCTAGGGAAAAATACGCAAGGACTTTCAAATTACATGCGAAAAGTATTCCCAAACAAAGATTTAAAAGTCGTAATTGCATTTGACTGCCGTCATAATAGCCAAACTTTAGCAAAAGTAGTTGCTGATGTTTTTTCTGCAAATGGAATAAAAGTTTATTTATTCTCCGACTTGCGACCAACACCAGAATTAAGTTTTGCACTAAAATATTTAGGTTGTCAAGCAGGTATTGTATTAACTGCATCGCACAATCCCCCTGAATACAATGGTTACAAAGTATATTGGGAAGATGGCGGACAACTAGTCCCACCTCAAGATGCCGAAATAATTAATGTAATTGAAGAACTGAAATACGACGAAATTAAGTTTAATGCAAACGAAGATTTAATTGAATACATCGATTCAAAAATTGATGCCGCTTTCATAAAATCATCTATTGAAAACGCAAGTTTCAATACTCCTGCTGCTGCAAAAAGTGATTTGAACATTGTTTTTACCTCTTTACACGGGACTTCAATAATGTCGGTTCCTGAAACTTTGGCACAAGCCGGTTATACCAATGTGAATTTGGTTTCCGAACAATCAGAACCTAATGGTGATTTTCCAACTGTAAAATCTCCAAATCCTGAAGAGCCTGAAGCTTTGAAAATGGCATTGGAATTAGCCGATAAAATTCAAGCCGATATTGTTATTGGCACAGATCCTGACTGCGATAGACTGGGAGTGGCGGTAAGAAACAATGAGGGTGAAATGATGCTTTTAAACGGAAATCAAACGATGGTTTTGATGACTGCGTTTTTATTGGATAAATGGCAAAAATCAGGGAAAATTACGGGAAAACAATTTGTTGGAACTACAATTGTATCTACTCCAATGATGATGGAATTAGCAACAACTTACAATGTAGAATGCAAAGTTGGTTTAACAGGCTTTAAATGGATTGCAAAAATGATCAATGATTTTCCAGAACTAGAATTTATAGGTGGTGGTGAAGAGAGTTTTGGATTTATGGTGGGCGATGCGGTTCGCGATAAAGATGCCGTAGCTTCTACCCTACTAATTTGTGAAATTGCTGCTATTGCTAAAGCAAATGGAAGATCGGTATATCAAGAGTTATTGAATTTATACGTAGATTTCGGTTTTTATAAAGAATTTTTGGTTTCAATTACTAAAAAAGGAATTGAAGGATTAGAAGAAATTAAGCAAATGATGGTTAACATGCGAACCAATCCGTTGAAGGAAATTAATGGTGAACGCATAATTATGATGGAAGATTATCAAACATCAATTGCTACCAATTTAATGACTGGAGAAAAAGAATCGATGTCTATACCAAAATCCGATGTTTTGATTTACTATACCGATGAAGGTTCTAAAATTGCAGCACGACCAAGCGGAACAGAACCTAAAATTAAGTTTTATGTAAGTGTTAATACCACCTTAGATTCAGTAGATGATTTCAAGGAAGTAAATGCCTTATTGGATTCTAAAATCAAGAGGATTTTAGAGGATTTAAAGATTGATTAATGAGTAATTTTAAAAAAATATTTCCCTTTGTACTTCCCTATAAACAGTACGCCTATTTAAACATTTTTTTTAATGTTTTATACGCGCTTTTTGGAACACTTTCCTTCATATCATTGATGCCAATGATGGATGTGTTGTTTGGTCAAGCAAAGCAAAATTATATTGAGCCAACGTATACGGGAATTTGGGAATTAAAAAAATACCTCTCTGATTATTCAAGTTACTATTTAACAAATATGACCGACACTTATGGAATTGGTTATACTTTAGGAGTTTTAGTAGCAGGAATTATTACCATATTTTTATTAAAAAATCTTTCCGATTATTTGGCTTTATTTTTTATTACTTTCCTTAGAAATGGCGTTTTAAAAGACATTCGAAATGCTATGTATAAGAAAACCCTCGATTTGCCTTTGGCATTCTTTTCAGAAAAACGAAAAGGCGATACCATTTCAAGAATTGCCGGTGATGTAAATGAAGTTCAAAGTTCTTTTTTATCAATATTGGAATTAATAGTAAAAGAACCTTTAACTATTCTATTTACGATAATTGCCATGTTTACGATCAGTGTGAAATTGACGATTTTTGTATTTATTTTTATTCCAATTTCAGGAACAATAATATCACTTATTGGGAAAAAATTAAAGAAACAATCTACAAAAGCTCAAGAGGAACAAGGAGTTTTCCTATCTATAATTGAAGAAACACTTGGAGGTTTAAAAGTAGTAAAAGGCTATAATTCAGAAAAATACTTCGGTAAAATATTTCAACTTTCTACAGACAAATTTTTTAGTTTGTCTAATACAATTGGCAACCGACAAAATCTTGCCTCACCTTTAAGTGAGTTTATGGGAATTATGGTAATTGCAGTATTATTATGGTTTGGAGGCCATATGGTTTTAATTGAACACACCTTAAATGGAGCTGCTTTTATTACCTATATGGGGTTGGCTTACAACATCTTAACTCCTGCAAAATCAATTTCTAAAGCATCTTATAATATCAAAAGAGGTAATGCGGCTGCCGAAAGGATTTTAGAAATATTAGAACAAGAAAATGCAATTATAAATAAAGAAAATGCAATTGAAAAAGATACCTTTGAATCTGAAATAAGCATCAAAAATATCAATTTCAAATACGAGGATGAATACGTTTTAAAAGACTTTTCATTGGAAGTAAAAAAAGGACAAACGATTGCCTTAGTTGGGCAATCAGGAAGTGGCAAAAGTACCATCGCCAATTTATTGACCCGTTTTTACGATGTAAATGAAGGTGAAATAGACATTGATTCGGTTGCAATAAAAGACATGAACTTACAATCTTTACGAGGTTTGATGGGATTAGTTACTCAAGACAGTATTTTGTTCAACGATACCATAAAAGCCAATATTTCATTGGGCAAATTAGACGCAACCGATGACGAAATTATCGAAGCTTTGAAAATTGCAAATGCCTACGAATTTGTAAAAGATTTACCAACCGGTATTTACACTAATATAGGCGACAGCGGAAACAAACTTTCAGGAGGTCAAAAACAACGATTGTCAATTGCTCGAGCAGTATTGAAAAATCCACCAATTATGATTTTGGATGAAGCAACCTCAGCATTGGATACCGAAAGTGAAAAATTAGTTCAAGTTGCATTAGAAAATATGATGCAAAATAGAACTTCGATTGTAATTGCTCATCGACTTTCTACTATTCAAAAAGCAGATAAAATTGTGGTTATACAAAAAGGGAAAATTGTAGAACAAGGAACACACGACCAATTAATTGCCTTAAATGGAACCTACAACAAACTGGTTTCAATGCAGAGTTTTGAGTAAAATATTAAACCTGTAAAATCTATAAATGTTTATCAACGATAATAATATCAAGCTTCCTGAAGATCCAGACACTATTGTTTGGAAGTACTTGGACTTGTCAAAATTTGTTGATTTATTGCTTTATAGAAAATTATTTCTCTCTCGTTCTGATAAATTTGAAGACCAATATGAAGGTACCTTTAGCGAGCCAACATTTGAAGAAATTCGAAAATTATCCATCAACAACCCGGCGTTTTTAGATTATTATAAATCACACAGGGAGAATGTAGTGATTAGTAGCTGGCATATTAATGAATATGAATCCTTTGCGATGTGGCAAATTTTCACTCAAAAAAGCGAAGGATTGGCAATTCAATCTACCGTTGGTAGAATTCAAGAGGCTTTAAACCTTGATAAAACCTACGAACAGCATATTGGTGAAGTAAATTATATCGATTATAAAAAAGAATACATTCCCTTTGACAATGCCTTTTTTCCGTTTTTGTTTAAACGGAAGAGTTTTCAATACGAAAGAGAAATTCGAATAATCACAGATGTCACTTCGTTTGATTTAAAAATTGATAACGGGTTAAAAATTGATATCGATATTAACCAATTAATTGAAACAATCTACATTCATCCAAAATCGGAAAACTGGTATAAAAATCTAGTAATTGAATTGGTACAGCGATTGGGATTTGATTTTAAAATTGAAAAATCAGACCTTGAAAGTGACATTCTAATTTAAAATTTTACAGATATTTTTAAGTTGAAAACCCTTGTAGTCATAAAATTAGGTATTCCATATTGATTTTTTGTATAAACGTCGCGTACCCAAGTATTGGTAATTGCGTTCATATTATTAAACAAATTGAAAATTTCCATTCCTGCTGATAAATCCTTGAATTTTTTTAGCCAATGTCCCTTCGGTAAATTTTTATTATTGTCAGTAAATACTTTGAAAAACCCAACATCTGCACGACGATAATCACGCATTTTACTTTGATATAAATACGGATCTGCATATGATGGTGAACCGCCAGGAAGTCCTGTATTATAAACCAAATTCATGTATAATTTAACACTCGGAAGGTTTGGCATATAATCTTGAAATAGAATACCAAATTTCAATGTTTGGTCTGTTGGTCGAGATATATAACCCTTATTATTTATATTTTCTTCTGTTTTTAAATAGCCAAAACTAAACCAAGATTCTGTACCAGGAACAAATTCTCCATTTAATCTCAAATCTAAACCTTGAGCGTAAGCAACGGCATTATTGTCTGCAGCATATCGGATTCGGACATTATCCAAAGTATAGGGGTTAACATCATTTAATATTTTATAGTAGGCTTCTGAAACTAATTTAAAAGGTCGGTTCCACATCTTAAAACTGTAATCACTACTTAAAACAAAATGTATCGATTTTTGAGCTTTTACATTTGGAAGTACTGTCCCAGATGAGTCCCTGAGTTCTCTATATGATGGAGGTTGAACATATAAACCAGTTGAAAATCGGAAAACTATGTCTTTTTCCCAGTCGGGTTTGATTGCAAATTGCGCTCTTGGGCTAAACTCGATTTGACTTTTACCAACTTGATTGGCGCTATTAACTATCCATTGGTGCATTCTAGCTCCAATATTAAGCCAAAAGTCATGGATTCCTAATTTTAATTTTCTATTTAATTGTGCATACCCAGAAATCCTGTCTACAGTTGCAAAATTCAAAGCTCTAACATTTTGGAAAGGCACTAATGGTCCAATATATGGATTATAAGGTTGGTCGTTAATAGGTAAATTCAAATGCGGTGGATTAATTGAAAACCCTGCTGAATCAATTACTTCCCATTCCACTATTCGATCTCGAATATCTTCACGAGTATATTTAAAGCCCCATTCCACTTGATTTTTTTTCAAATCATGAAAACCTTTAACCTCAGCATTTATAATTAAGGCATCTAAATCGTTTCGCGCATGATTTAATTGGGTTCCAATGGCACGACTAAAAGTTACACCACCGAAGGTTTCAGAACCAATATTGGCATCCACTTCACCTAGATAATATCCTGCGAAAATGTCAAAATATTCTTGTTCTAAGGTATGATAAGCAGAAGTGATGAATTTAATTGTAAAATTTTCTGACGGTTTATAAGTAGTTTTTAAAGCGCCAAAAAAAGTGTCATATTTGTCTTTTTCTTGACCTTCGTAATATACTTGTAAAGCAATTGGTTCATTTATTGTCCCGAAATTTGTTTGTCTAGAAATAGGTTGATAATTATATTTATTTTGAGAAATATTACCCAAAAAACTCCATTGCCATTGGGTTGAAGCATTATAAATAATATTTGTTTGAAGATCGGCGAATGTTGGTTTGAAATTCGTTTCTGTTTGTTGGCTATTCACCAATAAACTATTATCTCTATATCGCACACCAGTAATTGCAGACCATTTTTGATTTTTAGAAACGGCATCTATTGCTATACTTCCACCTAACAAACTTGCTTCAGCAGTAATGCCAAATTTTGTTGGTCGGCGATACGTAATATCTAAAACAGAAGATAATTTATCCCCGTATTTAGATTGGAAACCACCGGCAGAAAAATCGACATTTTGAACTAAATCAGTGTTGGTAAAACTTAACCCCTCTTGCTGACCAGAACGAACTAAAAAGGGACGGTAAACTTCAACTTCATTTACATAAACTAAGTTTTCATCATAATTTCCGCCGCGTACAGCATATTGCGTACTCAATTCATTGTTAGAATAAACTCCCGGTAATGTTTTCAATATATTTTCAACTCCTGCATTAGCCCCAGGAATTTTTCTGATCATTTCAGGTTCAATAGTGGTGATTCCTTGAATTCGTTTTCTGTTTTTTGCAGTAATAATTACTTCACCCATTTGCTCCGCATTGTCATTCATTATTACATTAAATTCAAAGTCTTCGTTGGTTTTTAATTCTAATGTTGCAATTGATTTTTTAAGGGAAATATGTGTAAAAAGAAGGGTGATTTTTTTATTTGCAGGAACTGTCAAAGAATAAAATCCATTGGCATTAGTAATCGTTGATTTAGTTTGATAGGAAATATTTACATTTTCAACAGGATTATTATTTTCATCTAAAATAATTCCTTTTACCCGAGCAAATTGAGCAAAAACAAAATTTCCTATGAAGAATAAAACGAGTGAAAAAAGAAGGTTTTTGAATTTCAAGAAAATTTATTTTTTTATTTGACTTCTGAAAAATTGTGTTTCAAAGATAGTAGAATTTCCTACATTATCACCAACAACTACTTTTAAATTGTTTGGTCCTTCAGCTACAATTCCATCATCAAAATAATGTACTATTTTTTTTGTTTTATAATCGTATTCAAATAAAATCCAATTTCCGTTTAAATATCCTTCGTATGTTTTTATTCCAGATAACGCATCGGATATTGTAAATTCAATAGATTTTTTATCACTAATCCATTTACCTTCAATACTTTTGGCTATTTTAATCATTGGAGGAACGGTATCTTTTATCAAAGAAAATTTGCCCCAATTCTTGGTATAGGTAGAAAACGTATTGTCTTTTAATTTGGTATAATTGTAATTAATTCTTTTGTCTTCAATAGATCCAATAAACATTTTTTCTTTGTCTTCCTTGGAAGAAATAGAATCTACCACTGTAACTAAAAAATTAGAATGAACGGGAATATTCTCATTTTCTAATAGTAATGAATTTTCTTTTTGTTCAAAGTTCAAATAAAAATCATCGTAGAAAGTGCCTTTTGGAACATAAAATGACCAATTGCCTTTTTCAAAATTGTATTCTTTATCTGACCTTATAAAAAATTTGGTTTTTTTAACTTTAAGAGTATCCGTTGCTTTATCATTTGAAAATTCAATTGGAATGGTAATGGTGGTTTTATTGGAATTAAAATCAGACACTTCAATTCGGTAATTCAAATTAGTGCTTTGAGAAACATCCAATATTCCGTTTTCTTCGTATTGATTTATAATACTAAGTGGAAATGGGGTTCTCATGAACATTTTTTGTACTCTTTGACCGGTTTTCTTGTACCTTTCATAATCAATTAAAGCATTTATATATCGCATTTGATCGAAAGCATAAGTGTCAAATTGGTATCCATAAATTGTTTTTCCATTCAAGAAAGTCTCCACTTTATAAACGCCATTTCTATCCCAAGATAAATCAGACAAATCGTAGGTATTGATTCCAAAACCTATAGGGCCTTTTGCTAAAATTTTATCGCAATTATAATTTCCATCTTTTTGCAAAGTCAAATTAATCATAAAAGGATTTTTTGATTTATTTACAACAGAATTTTCATCTAGCGGGTAAACGAACAAATTAGTAATTGCAGGTTTTTGGGTGTCTATAATATCAGTGTCCAGTCCAAAAAAAATCGGGTTAATTATTTTTTCAGTTT
The DNA here is from genome assembly GCA_943324545.2 of Chitinophaga pinensis. Classification (GTDB taxonomy): domain Bacteria; phylum Bacteroidota; class Bacteroidia; order Flavobacteriales; family Flavobacteriaceae; genus Flavobacterium. The sequence continues at coordinate 1,344 of CALPMA020000070.1, read as the reverse complement.
GAGAATCACGAATTTCAAAATGCAAATGTGGACCATCAGAACCACCTGTATTTCCTGATAAAGCAACAATTTCATTTTTTGAAATCAAAATATCTGTGGGTTTTAAATACAAATCAACTTCATACGAATTTAATTTATAGTGCTCTGCTTTCAAATAAGCGTCAATTTTTTGACTTAAAGAACTTAAATGCCCATAAACTGTTGTAAAACCATTTGGATGGGTAATGTAAATTGCTTTTCCGTAACCAAAAGAGGATATTTTTATTCTAGAAACATAACCTTCGGCAGCTGCATGAACATTTAACCCTTCTTTCTTTTGCGTTTTATAATCAAATCCAGCGTGAAAATGATTGGGTCTTAATTCTCCGAAATTTCCTGACAACTGAGTTGGAATTTCTAAAGGACAAGTAAAATAATCTTTAGGGTAGTTGTTTTGTGAAAAAACGGAGGCGGATAGAAGCGAAAACAATAAGAAATATTTCATTTAAAAGGTTTCTGCTAATTTAAAAAAAGTTTCACATCAAAAAAAGAAAAAGGTCTATAAACTACTTAATTTCAAATTATTAAAAAATAATACTTCGAAAGGTAAAAAAAATTGGCAAAAATAGCAGATAAATTAAATAGTAATACTAACTTTGTAGATTAAGTAATGATTTAGTTTCATAATGAGTGAATTTGCAGAAATAATTAAAACTCTAGAAAGTAATATTGAAAAACTCTTTAGTAAAATAGATACTTTAGAGAAAAATAATAGTATTTTAAATAGAGAAATAAAAGATTCTGCACTGACAATTAAAAATCAATCTTCAGAGATTGAACATTTAAAATCGCAATACAATTCAATCAAAATGGCTAATTCTTTACTTGGCAGTGAAGAAAATAAAAGAGAAACAAAGCTAAAAATAAATTCATTAATCCGTGAAATTGATTACTGTATAGCACAGTTATCCGATTAGAAAACTATGGATGAGAAGCTTAAAATTAAATTATCAATTGCAGACAGAGTATATCCGTTAACGGTAGATATGTCACAAGAAGAAGGACTTAGAAGTGCTTCAAAGAAAATTGATATAATGATTAAGCAATTTGAAGAAAATTATGCAGTTCGAGACAAACAAGATGTATTGGCGATGTGTGCCTTACAGTTTGCTTCTCAATTAGAACAAAAGCAAATTGACAAGTCAGTCGATAATGTAGAAACTAACGATAGACTTAAGAAAATCAATGAATTATTAGCTAATTATCTCGATAAATAAATACGTTCTTAACAATAACTAAGATACTGCCTACATTAGTTCCTATTTGGTAAACTCAACACTAACAATTTAGAATGAGCGAATCTTC
>CALPMA020000069.1 GCA_943324545.2 Chitinophaga pinensis | reverse complement strand
TGATTTAGGAGCAGATTCTTTAGATACAGTTGAGCTAATTATGGAATTTGAAAAAGAATTTGATATTCAGATCCCAGACGATCAAGCAGAAAACATTGCTACTGTAGGTCAAGCTATTTCTTATATTGAAGAAGCTAAAAAATAAAAAAATTACACCCGTAATCTAATCCATTTCGGGTGTTTTTGTTTTAATTAAAAATTCAGATTGTTTGTTCAATCATAAATAATATTATTGTTATACCTATGTCTTTTTTATGATTTAAACATAGAAGAATGCATAGGTATTTTTTTTAATTCACAACTATATTTATACTATGGAATTAAGGCGAGTTGTAGTAACAGGATTAGGAGCACTTACTCCTATTGGAAATACAGTCGAAGATTATTGGAACGGTTTAATTAATGGAGTTAGCGGTGCTGCGCCTATAACTTATTTTGACGCTTCTAAATTCAAAACGCAATTTGCTTGCGAGTTGAAAAACTTTAATGTTGAAGATTTTATCGATAGAAAAGAAGCTCGTAAAATGGACCGTTATACTCAATATGCCATAGTAGCTGCTGATGAAGCCGTTAAAGACGCCAACTTTGATATAGATGCTTTAAATAAAGATAGAATTGGTGTAATTTGGGGTTCAGGAATTGGAGGATTAGAAACTTTTCAAATTGAAATGTTAGAATTTGCCAAAGGCGATGGAACTCCTAGATTCAATCCATTTTTTATTCCAAAGATGATCTCGGATATTGCTTGTGGGCATATTTCAATAAAATATGGTTTCAGAGGGCCCAATTTTGCAACCGTTTCTGCGTGTGCTTCTTCTACAAATGCAATTATCGACGCTTTTAATTATATCCGTTTAGGTCATGCCGATGCAATGATTACGGGTGGCTCTGAAGCTGCCGTTAGTATTGCTGGAATGGGTGGTTTTAACGCAATGCACGCTTTATCAACTAGAAATGATGATCCAAAAACTGCTTCTCGCCCAATGGACAAAGATCGTGATGGGTTTGTTTTAGGTGAAGGTGCTGGAGCATTAATTTTAGAAGAATACGAACATGCTATTGCGCGTGGTGCCACTATATATTGTGAAATTGGAGGAGGCGGAATGTCAGCAGATGCGTATCATATTACTGCACCTCATCCAGAAGGTCTGGGGGCTAAAAATGTAATGATTAACTGCTTACGAGATGCTGGGTTAAAACCAACAGATGTGGATGGTGTAAACATGCACGGAACTTCAACTCCGCTGGGAGATATTGCTGAAAGCAAAGCTATTCTTCATGTTTTTGGTGATCATGCCTACACTATGAATTTGAATTCAACAAAATCAATGACAGGACATTTACTTGGAGCGGCGGGGGCTGTTGAAACTATTTCTTCTATCCTATCAATTAAACATGGAATTGTTCCTCCTACAATCAATCATTTTACTGATGACGAAGGGATTGATTCAAAATTGAATTTTACATTCAATAAAGCCCAAAAAAGGGACGTAAAAGTATTGATGAGTAATACATTTGGTTTTGGAGGTCACAATGCTTGTGTATTGGTTAAAAAATTGGAAATTTAATTAGCCTTAATGAATATTATCAAGAAAATATTTCAAAAATCCCGATCTAAAGAAGACGGGATTTTTTTTGATACTATTCAAAAAATTATAGGTTTCGCCCCAATAGAATTGGACTTTTACAAAAAAGCTTTCATTCACCGTTCGTCAAGCAAAACCGACATAGACGGAAATCCGATGAATTATGAACGACTAGAATTCCTTGGTGATTCTATGTTAAGCTCTATTATTGCTGCATTTTTATATAATATATCTCCTTCAGGGGATGAAGGATATTTGACAAAAATGAGATCTAAAATTGTGAGTCGCGAGCATTTAAATGAACTCGGGCGAGATTTAAATTTAATACAATTTTTAGAAAGTAAAGTCCCAGCTCAACATTTTGGGGAGAACATTCATGGCAATCTTTTTGAAGCATTAGTAGGCGCAATATATTTAGATCAAGGTTATTCCTATTGTGAAAAATTTATTGAAAAACGAGTAATTCTTCCCTATGTAGATATTTCAAAATTGGAAGGTAAAATTATTAGTTATAAAAGCTTATTTATAGAATGGTGTCAAAAAGAGAAAAAAACGTTTTATTTTGATACTTTTGAAGATAACGATTCAAATGGGGATAGACTTTTTGGAGTCAAATTGAGTATCGACAATAAAGTGATTGCCAAAGCAAGGGCAGCCTCAAAAAAGAAAGCAGAAGAAAAAGCATCTCAAAGAGCTTATTTTGCATTTCAAGATAAAATTGATAAAAAATAATAAGTTATTTCATCAAATCTACAACGATTTCGTTAGTAAAATAGAGGAAACATATCCATTTAGTAACTTTTTAATTGCTTATAAATAGTATATTTACACAATTATTTAAACGAATATGGCAATTCATAAATTACATATCGATGAATTTGATGAAGTTGATTATGAACTCATTGCAATTCACACTTCGTTAGAAGATTTTAGATTAGCTTATTTTTTGAATCAAAAACTGCCAATATTATTAAGCAAAAGTGAAAGTGAAATTCAGATAAATATTAAAGAAGGGGTTACTTTTTTTTCGAGATTTATTTATGAAAATACCAACAACGATTCTTGTTGGAGCCTAGTTCAAAATAAAAACGAGGTAACTACTTTAACAAACAATAATAATCAGAATTTATTTGGCGAATCTAGTTTTGAAGTAGCTACAAAAGCGTTTCTTTTACCGGAATTAAAAAAGGTGGATTACTTCTTAAAAATTGAAAATAGCGATACAAAAATTGATACGATAATTTCAACTTTAAATTCTATTACTCAAATTTCAACTGTTTACTCTGTTGATTCAAATAGCATAAAGTCAAAAAATAATTTAATTTTTTAATATAAAAATGATAACAAACAAAAAAACTAAAATTGTAGCAACATTAGGACCTGCTTGTAGTACTAAAGAAGTCTTGAAGGAAATGATTGAGGCAGGAGTAAATGTTTTTAGAGTTAATTTTTCTCACGCCGATTATACTGATGTTAAAGCAAAAATAGATTTAATTAGAAGCATCAACGAAGAATTTGGATATACCGCAGCCATATTAGGTGATTTACAAGGTCCTAAACTTCGTGTTGGGGTAATGAATGAAGAAGTAATTGTGAACCCTGGCGATATTATTACTTTTCAAACTGCCGAGGATGTTCCAGGAACTAAAGAGCGTGTTTATATGAACTATAAACAATTTCCAAATGATGTAAATCCCGGTGAAAACATCTTACTTGACGATGGAAAATTGATGTTTGAAGTGATTGAAACCAATAAAACTACCGAAGTCGTTGCTAAAGTAATTCAAGGAGGCCCTTTGAAATCTAAAAAAGGGGTAAATCTTCCAAATACGAAAGTTTCATTACCTGCATTAACTGAAAAAGATGTTCGTGATGCTCTATTTGCAATCGAGCAAAAAGTAGATTGGATTGCGCTTTCTTTCGTTAGAACTTCTGAAGATTTAGTAGAATTACAAGAATTAATTGCAAAACATTCCGAACATAAAATTCCAATAATAGCTAAAATTGAAAAACCAGAAGGGGTTGCCAATATCGATTCAATTATTGCACATTGTGATGGATTAATGGTGGCTCGTGGAGATCTAGGTGTTGAAGTTCCTGCTCACGAAGTGCCATTGATTCAGAAAAAATTAGTACATAAAGCAAAAACGGCTAGAATTCCTGTAATTATTGCTACGCAAATGATGGAAACGATGATCACAAGCCTAACGCCTACAAGAGCTGAAGTGAATGACGTTGCCAACTCAGTGATGGACGGTGCCGATGCAGTGATGCTTTCTGGAGAAACTTCTGTAGGGAATTATCCTGTGCAAGTGATCCAACAAATGACTCAAATTATTGAAGCTGTTGAAGATTCACCACTGATTCAAGTTCCTCAAAATACCCCACAAATTAAAACAAACCGTTTTATAACCAAAACGATTTGTCAACACGCGGCAAATATGGCCAATGCGATTAAAGCCAAAGCAATTTGTACTTTAACAAATAGTGGTTATACAGCATTTCAAATTTCGGCATGGCGTCCACAAGCGGATATTTTAGTATTTACTTCTAATAAAGTAATCTTAACCCAGTTGAATTTAATTTGGGGAGTGAAAACTTTTTACTATGATAAATTTGTAAGTACTGATGATACCATTGACGATATTAATAAAATTGCTACCGAAAAAGGATTAGTTACTAAAGGCGACATGCTAATTAATTTAGCAGCTATGCCAATAGCAAATAAGGGAATGGTAAATACGTTGAGAGTTACAGAAATTGAATAATCATAATTCATTTAAAAAAAAGGGCTGGATAATTTCCAGCCCTTTTTTGTTTGGGCAAGTTGCTTATTTAAATTCTGATGTTTATTTGCTATCTAATGAATTAAACTTTATGTTTATGAAGTTATTCTGGAATTCATAATTCTAAAACTCATCAACAAAAATACTGTCAACTTGGATTGTGTCTTTGACTTCAAACTTCAAATAAGAACGCGCATTTCCAGTAATTGCCATTGGAATATGTTGACCAATGGTGTCATCGGGCACAATTAAGCCGCGGCGTAGCATTAAATTACTAATAAAGGTTTGCTTTTTGTTTTCGATTGCTTTTAGAAATCCGTCGGGGTTGAATTCGTACATGAATTTTTTAGGTTTTGGAACTATAGATGCCAAGTACAAAGATTCTTTTAAAGTTAAATCTGATGGTTTTTTACTGAAATAAAAATTAGCCGCTTCCCCTATTCCATATACGTTTGGGCCCCATTCTATGACATTAAAATAGACTTCAAGCATTCGTTGTTTGCTAGATATGCGGTTATTTTCCAATATATAAACCAAGAGAATTTCTTCTAATTTTCTGGATAATGTTTTTTCACGAGTTAGAAATACATTTTTTACCAACTGCATACTAATGGTGCTGGCGCCTCGGGAGAATTTCTTAGTATTAAGATTTTTAATAATCGATTGCTTAAAAGCATCGTTAATGAATCCTCTGTGGGAGAAAAACGATGGGTCTTCGCAAGTCAAAACCGCCTTTTGCAAATAAGGTGAAATTTGATCTATTGGAGTGTAATTTGGATTGGATGGCCCAACAATAATAGGTCGCTGTGGCACTCCGTTTTCAATAGCCCTATAGGTAAATTCAGAATTTAATTTAGATAAATTTGCTTCTCCATACTTTAAAATTCTAAGATTTTCCTTGGTTAATTTACTTTCAAAAACAAGTTGTTTTGGTTTGTGTTTTACAAATTTATAATCCAATTTGTATTCGAAATTTCCTTGGGTTTCCATGCCCTCAAAATGAGAAAATAATCCTTTTGGCAAAGACGTGATAAACTGTTGCGCTTTCATTTTAGGAATGGCAACGCGTAGTTTGTAAACGGTGTCTTCCTCTGTGTTGTATTCCGCAAAAGGATGCATTTTTACTTCGTTCATTTGAATAGTAGAACTGCTATCTATCGCCATGAAATGTTCTCCAAAAAGAAAACGATAATCGAAAAGTGCTTTTTTTACTACCACTTCTTTAGAAGCAATTTTAGGATGACTAAGGGTTAAATTAGCAATTGATGAAAACCCGTCAATGTGCAATTCGCCGCTTTCCATTTCTATTTTTGCAATATTTAAATGAATGCTATCAAAACTTGATAGTAACCCGAAACGCTCGTTTAAATAGGGAACAATAATTTTAGAATGATCGCTATTAAAAACCTTCAAATCGGCAGTTTTTTCTCTAGGGTTTGCCGTTCCTTTAATATTCCATTTTTGAGTAATAGAATTGGTTTTTACATCAATTGTTGTGGAAAGAGACTCTTCTTTTAATTGAAGCTGGTTCATGTTCAATGCAACTTTTCTTCCCATATCGTCCATTCGGAAAGACAGGTTTTCAAGCTGCATTTCTGTTGGAATTAAATTCAATACTCTAGAAAGTAATCTATAGGCAGATTTTGCATAATTGCTATTTTCGGAAGGAGAATTATCTTCTTTATTGCGTTTTAGAAAAGCATCAAAATTGCGACCGTTTTTGTTTTTTACCAATTGGATAAACCCGTTTTTCATTTCCAATTTTTCCAATTGGATGGTTCCAAATAATAACTTGAACAAGTTGATTTTGGTAGTTACTTTTTCAACAGAAAAAAGGGTATCGGCATTATTCGGAACTACATTTATTTTTTGAAATTGGACTGCTGAAATTCCTTCAAAATGGGCCTTTTCGATGGTTAATTTTGTATCGTAATCAGTTGCCATTTTATTTTCAATTTTGGCGATTGCTGTTTGCAATAACGAATCTCTAAATACAAATAACAGCACTAAACTGATTGAAATTATTACGACGAAAATCTTTAAAAAAAGTATGGCTTTTTGATTTCTATTTCTCATGATTATCCGAATAATTCACTTACAATATCTTCAATTTTAGCTACTAATCTAATTTTTATTAAGGTGTTTTTAATCGCAATTTTATTGTATTTGGATACAAATATTGTTGAGAAACCTAATTTTTCAGCTTCTTGAATTCGTTGTTCGATTCGGTTAACCGGGCGAATTTCCCCTGAAAGTCCAACTTCGCCAGCAAAGCAAAAATCTTTCTCGATAGCAATATCTTCATTTGAGGATAAAATGGCGGCTACCACAGCAAGATCAATTGCGGGATCATCAACCGAAAGTCCGCCAGTCACATTTAAAAAAACGTCTTTCGAGCCCAAGTGAAAACCGGCTCTTTTTTCTAGAACGGCCAAGATCATATTGAGCCTTTTGGCGTTATAACCTGTAGTACTTCGTTGCGGAGTTCCATAAACGGCACTGCTAACTAACGCTTGAATTTCAATCATTAAAGGGCGCATTCCCTCTAAAGTAGTTGCAATTGCAGTTCCCGATAAAGTCGCATCGTTATGAGAAATCAATATTTCTGATGGGTTGGCAACTTCGCGCAAACCCGTTCCTTGCATTTCATAAATCCCAATTTCTGCAGTAGATCCGAATCTGTTTTTTAGGGAACGTAATATTCGATATACGTGATTTCTATCCCCTTCAAATTGCAAAACGGTGTCTACCATATGCTCCAAAATTTTTGGCCCGGCTATATTCCCATCTTTAGTAATGTGCCCAATTAAAATAACAGGCACATTCGTTTCTTTCGCAAATTTTATCAATTCTGCAGTAGTTTCACGAATTTGAGAAATGCTTCCCGCTGCCGACTCTATATAATCTGTATGAAGGGTTTGAATAGAGTCAATTATAACAATTTCAGGCTGGATTTCCTCAATTTGTCGGAAAATATTTTGCGTTTTCGTCTCGGTAAGAATGTAACAATTATCGCCGTTTGGAGTGATTCTCTCGGCGCGCATTTTTATTTGTTTCTGGCTTTCTTCTCCAGATACATAAAGTGTTTTATAAGGTAATTTTAATGATATTTGTAATAACAAAGTGCTTTTCCCAATTCCTGGTTCTCCTCCTAAAAGAATTAACGATCCTGGAACAATTCCGCCTCCCAAAACTCGATTCAATTCGTTGTCGCAAGTGTCCATTCGGATTTCGAGCGTAGAATCTATTTCTTTAATTTTTAATGGTTTAGCAGCTTTTTTAACTTCAGATGAAGAAGGTTTCCATGCTGCTTTTTCTTCTTTTTGGATAATTTCTTCTACAATAGTATTCCATTCTTTACAAGCATTACATTGACCTTGCCATTTAGAATATTGTGATCCACAACTTTGACAAAAAAAAGAGGTTTTAACTTTAGTCATACTTATGGTTTTTTTCTGGTATTGGAGTTGATTCTGTTTTGGATGGTTCAATTGTTTCTTTAACATTTTTCAATTCGTCCATTTTATCAAGCATCCCATTTTTAGTTAAGTTGCCTATTTCCTCTTTTTGATAAGCTGACTGATAATATTTTCTAGCTTTTTTAAGGTCTCCTTTTATTTCAAACAAAATCCCTAATTCATAATCAGCAAGCATGCTTTTTGGATAATTTTTTTGAGCTAAATTGGACAAAGCTTCCAATTCGTCGTAGGCTTTATTTTTGAGGATTGCTGTTTCAATTGCCTTAAAATCAATAAATCTAATTGTTGTTTTGATGAGTAATGATTTTTCAATAGTCTCGTATTTTTTTGACAAATAATCAACGTATCCTGAAGGTAAAACTGCAATTTTTTCATTGTATTCTTTAACAGTTATAGGTTGATATATTCCAAAGATATGGTATAAAGCATTTGGAATTGCCTGAAGAACTAATGAATAGTGGGAAGCATTGGGGAAATTATCAAAATGATAATTTAAATTTGGTTTTTTTATAGTTGCAATAGCGGCGTCTAATTGGATTACACTTTCATTATTTGATTTTAAATCTCCTCCGGAAGTAGCTTGATAATAAAAAAGAGTTTGGTTTAAAGCAGATAATCGTTGTGGAATTATTTCTTCCATTGAAGACGGTAAGTCTGGACTTAAAGAAATATAAGCATTAAAAATGGGTTGATCTTTATACAAATAGAAATTTAAAAACCCAGCAGTAACATCATGACCAGCAATTATTTTAAATGGGGCTATTCTATAACTTTTTTCTAAAAACGGTAATAATTCTTGTCCTATAAATTCAAAAAAGAGTTCACCTTTGGAGTCTGGCAATCCTGATTCTTGATCTACACCACAATCTATAAATCTTTCCCCTTTTTGATTTTGAGAAATACCAACAATTATCATTTCAGGAATATCATCCCAATAGGCGCCATAACTAAGTGCTCCATGAAAAGGGTCAAATAAATATTCTCCATCTAATAATATTAATAATGGATATTTCTTCGTTTTGTTTGATGAATATGATTCTGGTAACGATATAGAAAACTCTCTATCCTCATTTAACTTTTGGGAAAAAATAGTGTCTTTGGAGGTCTGTGAAAATACAATTATTGGAAAAATGAATATAAATAATTTTAATAATTTTTTCATCGATTAAAGCATTTGTTAATAATCTGAAGAGTTTAAAAAGTAGAGCAATATAATAATTTATTTGCTTCTATTCAACACTGGAAGAAGCAAAAATGAAAGTGCACCTAAAAACACTAATAATAACATTTGTGTGGTCCAGATTATCCAACCAAATGCACTTCCTGCAGTTTCAGAAATATTATAAATTAGTAGGATCTTGGCCATTAAAAATGGATAAGATCCAAAGCCACTATTAGTAAATGCAATAGCGACACTCCCAACAATGAATGATGTGATTACAGCACTTAGAGGCAACATATTGGTTTCAGAAATTACTAATAACCCAATGTAAAACATATAAATGTAGGAGAACCAAATAAAAATAGTGTGGGCAAGATAGGACCATTTTTTTTTCATGTGTAAAACACTCAATATTCCTTCTTTTAATCCCGAAATTTTATCTTTTAATTTCAAAATAAAGTTCAATTTTGAATATAGATAGAGTATAATAAAAGTAATGAAAAAGGCTAACCCAATTGCCAATAGAAAAATTAGCTTTTGTAATGGAATTTTGTCTAAAATAAAGGTTTTTAAAATGTCATATTGAACAAAAAAGGCAACAACGATAAGCCCTAATAAAATAATCATATCAACAATTCTTTCTGCAATTATTGACCCAAATGCCTTATCAAATGGAACGCCATTGTATTTTTTTAATACTAAAGCTCTAGAAATTTCTCCAGATCGAGGAACGGTCATATTCATTAAATAACCTATAGAAACCGCCATAAAATTATTTGCAAATGACGTTTTATATCCCATGTGATCCAAGGCGTATTTCCATCGGTAGGCACGAGAAGCGCTTCCTAAAAAAGCAATAAATATGGAAAAATTTAAATAAAAATAATTGGCATTTTTAAAGTGCTTTTTTATCTCCTCAATATCCTTTTCAGAAAATTGATTATAGGAATAATAAATTAGAAAAATTCCCAAAAAAAGCGGGAGAACTGTTGAGAGCCATTTGCCAATTTTTGCTTTCAAAATCAAGTTAAAGAATTATCATTTTCATTAGGAAAAACTAAGGCAGGCTTAAAATTTTTTGCTACTTCAAAATCCATAATTCCATAGGAAATGATAATGATAATATCTCCTTTTTGAACTTTTCTAGCCGCAGGTCCATTAAGAGTAATTTCGCCTGAGTTTCTATTTCCTTTAATAACATATGTTTCAAGACGTTCGCCGTTATTAATATTTACAATTGAAACTTTTTCACCTTCAATTAAGTTCGAAGCTTCCATTAAAGCTTCATCAATAGTAATACTTCCGATATAATTTAAATCAGCTCCGGTTACTTTTACACGGTGTATTTTAGATTTTACAACTTGGATTTGCATGTGGCAAAGATAATTAATTTAATGAAATGGTATCTATCAATCGTATATTCTTAACAAAAACGGCTATAAAAGCACGGCATTTTTGGTCTTGATTTTTTGTTTCACAAGTTTGCAATGTGGCTTCATCGGCAATTTCAAAATAATCTAATTTAAAATTGGGTTGGTTTTCAAAAACTTGCTTTACCCAAAGAGCGATTTCTAACAAAGATTCGGATGAAAATTTATGTTTTACTTCCAATAAAGTTTTGTAGATAATTGAAGCCTCATTTCTTTCATTTGTAGAAAGCCTTTCATTTCTTGAGCTCATTGCAAGTCCATTCTTTTCTCTAAAAATTGGACATTCTACAATATTAATTTGAAAATTTTCCTTTTCAACAAGTTTTTTAATGATTTGTAACTGTTGAAAATCTTTTTCTCCAAAATAGGCATTGGTGGGTTTTACAATTTCGAATAATCTTTTTACAATTGTTCCAACACCTTCAAAATGTCCAGGGCGAAATTTTCCTTCCATTTGATTTTCTAATCCATCAAAAGAAAAAGATTTAACAATAGTATTTCCTTCATAAATATCGTCAACAGAAGGTGCGTAAATGATAACATTGTCGCTGATCGTTTGAATTATAGCAATATCACTTTCTAAATTTCTAGGGTATTTTTCTAAATCTTCAGGGTTATTAAACTGAGTAGGATTAACAAAAATACTCACAATAGTTAAGTCATTATTTGATAATGACTTCTCAACTAATGATAAATGTCCTTGGTGCAAAGCGCCCATTGTAGGTACAAACCCTAGGGTGTTAGTTGAATCAGAATTCACTTTTAAATGCTCTATTAAAGCTAGTTGAGTCTCGAAAATGAGCATGATATTTTATTGAAATATTGTGCAAACTTAAGATTTTAGTTATAAACTGCATAAATTTTTGTAAATTTGCATGTTTTTTATTTACAAAAGTAATACTGAATTTTAATATGGAAGATAAGAGGATATTGTATGTATCATCTGAAGTAGTGCCCTACTTAGCTGAAAACGAGGTT
>CALPMA020000068.1 GCA_943324545.2 Chitinophaga pinensis | reverse complement strand
TGTTTTGGCAAAGGCCCGAAGCGATCCACGAGCTTATTTTCATAGGCTTGCAACGTAATTTCGTCTTTTATCAAACTCAATTCATTGTACAATTTAAGGCGCTCGGTAATGTTATTGATGTATTCATCTGGGAACAACAATTCGAAATCGGTATCCAATTGAAGGTCTTTTACATAGGTTTTTTCAAGGTCTTTATTTTCGTCAGAATAAAGCTCTTTGAATTCGTTTTCCTTCAATTCGTCGATCGCTTCGTTCATGATTTTTTGATAGGTTTCAAAACCAATCTCATTAATGAAACCACTTTGTTCGCCGCCTAATAAATCTCCTGCGCCACGGATTTCTAAATCTTTCATCGCAATATTCAAGCCGCCACCCAATTCACTATATTGTTCTAAGGCCTGAATTCGCTTTCTAGCATCGTCGGTCATCGCGGAATACGGTGGACAAATAAAATAGCAAAACGCTTTTTTATTGCTACGCCCTACTCGACCTCGCATTTGATGCAAATCGGAAATACCAAAATTATTGGCATTATTGATAAAAATCGTATTGGCATTGGGCACATCCAAACCGCTTTCGATGATAGTAGTTGCTACTAAAACATCGAATTCCCCGTTCATAAATGCCAACATTAATTCTTCTAATTTTTTGCCGTCCATTTGGCCATGACCAATCCCAACTCTTGCATTAGGCACCAATCGCTGGATCATTCCGGCTACCTCTTTTATGTTTTCAATTCGATTATTAACAAAGAAAACTTGTCCATTTCTTTGAATTTCATAAGATATCGCGTCTCGAATTGACTCTTCGCTAAACCCAATTACATTGGTTTCAATTGGATAACGATTGGGAGGAGGCGTCGTAATTACTGACAAATCCCTGGCGGCCATCAATGAAAATTGTAGCGTTCTAGGAATTGGCGTTGCGGTTAAAGTAAGTGTGTCGATATTGGCAGCAATTGTTTTTAGCTTGTCTTTTACATTCACACCAAACTTTTGTTCTTCGTCCACAATCAGTAATCCTAAATCTTTAAAAATTACATTTTTGTTCACCAATTGATGGGTTCCTATTAAAATATCAAGTTTTCCATCTTCCAAATCTTTCAGGGTTTCTGCTTTTTGTTTGGCGGTTCTAAATCGGTTTAAATAACCTACAGAAACCGGCATGTCTTTCAACCTTTCGGTAAAAGTTCTATAATGTTGGTAGGCCAAAATGGTTGTGGGTACTAAAATAGCGACTTGTTTTCCATTATCTACAGCTTTAAATGCCGCACGAATAGCAACCTCTGTTTTTCCAAAACCTACGTCACCACAAACCAGTCGATCCATTGGTCGGTTACTTTCCATATCGGCTTTGACTTCCTGAGTGGCTTTATTTTGATCAGGCGTGTCTTCATAAATAAAGGAACTTTCGAGCTCTAATTGCAAATAACTATCAGGGCTGAATTGAAATCCTTTTTCCAATCTACGCTTGGCATACAATTGAATTAAATTGAACGCAATGTGCTTTACTCTGGCTTTTGTTTTTTGTTTTAAAACCTTCCAAGCATTGGACCCAAGTTTGTAAATTTTAGGCGGTGTTCCGTCTTTTCCGTTGAATTTCGAAATTTTATATAGCGAATGAATACTCACATAAACAATATCGTTGTCAGCATAAACCAGCTTAATTGCTTCTTGAGTTTTGCCTTCCACTTGGATTTTTTGCAAGCCGCCAAACTTCCCAATTCCATGATCAATATGAGTAACATAATCGCCAACCGATAAATTGGTCAATTCCTGAAGCGTAATGGTTTGCTTTTTTGCATAGCCATTTTTGATGCTGAATTTATGATATCGCTCAAAAATTTGATGATCGGTATAACAGGCAATTTGAAGTTCTTCGTCAATAAATCCTTGAAATAAAGGCAATTTTATGGTGTCATATTGCTTTCTAATACTTTCGTGATTGGATTCATCCAAGGTTTGAAAAATATCGTGAAAGCGTTTTGTCTGGGCCTCATTCGAACAAAATAAATAATTTTTTATTCCATTAAAATGATTGTCATTTAAATTATTTAGCAATAAATCAAATTGCTTATTAAATGACGGCTGCGGAAGTATATGGAATTCAACCGTTTTGTTGGAATTAAAAATAGCTTTGGAACCCAATTCAACCACATTAAAATCGAGTGCTTTTTTTAGAAAAGACTTTTCGTTTAAAAATAATTGTTCAGGAGCAAGATGTTTTATTTCGCCCGTTAATTTACCGTAAGCTTCTTCAGCTTTCACAAATAAGGTGTCTAGTTTTGATAGTAGCGCTTCCGTATTTTGAATAAAAAGTGTTGTGTTCGAAGATATATAATCCAGAAAACTCTCTCTGTCTTCCTGAAAAAACTTATTTTCTACATTTGGAATAATCGTAATTTTATTCTTTTTTTCGATAGATAGTTGCGTTTCCACATCAAAACTTCGAATAGAATCTACTTTATTTCCAAAAAATTCTATTCGATACGGATTGTCATTTGAAAAAGAAAAAACGTCAATTATTCCACCTCGAACTGAAAATTCACCTGGCTCTGTAATAAAATCTACTCTTTTAAATTCATATTCGAAAAGCACTTCATTTATAAAATCGATTGAAATTTTATCTCCCACGGCCACTTTCAAAGTGTTTTTTTCCAACTCTTTTTTGGTCACTACTTTTTCAAATAACGATTCGGGATAAGTAACAATTACAGCTGGTTTTTTTCGGGAATTGATTCGGTTCAAAACCTCTGCACGAAGCAAAACATTGGCATTATCAACTTCTTCAATTTGGTAGGGAATACGAAAGGAGCCGGGATAAAAAAGCACTTCTTTATCTCCAATTAATTGTTCAAGGTCATTTAGATAATAGGCGGCGGCTTCTTTATCTTCAAAAATCATTAAAAATGGAAGTTCGCTTTTATGAAAAAGGGAGTTTACTACAAACGATAAGGAAGACCCAATTAACCCCTTGAGGTGAATTTTATTTTCTGATTGTTGTAAAAATTCTGCAATTTGACTGACCTTGGAGGCTTTGTCATATTTCCCTACTACTACTAATTTGCTCAACTAAAATATTATTTTATCGGGTTGGAATGGCTCTTGAAGTATCTAACATTTGAATCAAATCAGATTCTCCTTCTTCTTTAGGAATAGTGCTTTTTCTCACAATTTCATCCAATTGATTTTGAAGTGATAGCAATTGAACGTTTATTTCTAAAACTAAAGCAACTAGTTTATCGTCAGGAATTTCATCTAAATTGATGAATAGATTCAGCGAATTTATTTTTGAAATCAAGACTGCGATTCGGCTTTTGATTTCAGGTTTGTCATAAGCTATTGGAATATTGTTGTTCAATTCTGCGACTTTTTTTGAAAGCTCTTTGGCTTTTTTCTGGAAGGCTCCAATGGTACTTTTCGGTTTGCTGTTCAATTCTAATAAAAAACCGCGCCATTCCGGCCACATCGCCACTAATCCTTGGGAGGCAGGGTTTATCGGATTGGCATTAAAGTTCCACCCTTTATTGATATTATTAAAGATCGTTTCTTTCTTTTTAGCGTCTTTAGCATTTTCAATTAGGCGCTGTTCCTTATTATTTTGACAAGAAAAAAATAGTAGAATTACTATTAAAAGAGCCGTATTTTGAAGTTTCATCATTATAATTATTTGACACAAAGTTACAAAGGTAATTCAAGAAATACGAATTTTGAATAATTCTCACATAAAATGATTTTAAAATCCGAAATAGTTATATTTGTGGTCTAAATTTATCAAATGGCTACAAAAATTCTAATTATCGGTGCTTGCGGACAAATCGGGACCGAGTTAACTCAGAAATTACGAGAGATTTATGGTGTAGAAAACGTAATTGCTTCTGATATTAGAAAATTAAATATTGATGTGGTGAATTCTGGGCCATTTGAAGTTATAAATGCATTGGATTTTAATCAAATTCAACATCTTGTGGAAATTCACGAAATTGATGAAGTCTATTTGATGGCCGCATTATTATCGGCAACTGCCGAAAAAAACCCTGCATTTGCTTGGGATTTAAATATGAATTCCCTTTTTCACGTTTTGAATTTGGCGAAAGCGGGAAAAATTAATAAGATATTCTGGCCTTCAAGTATTGCCGTTTTTGGACCTACCACCCCAAGAGAAAATACACCTCAATATACCATTATGGAACCGAGTACCGTTTACGGAATTAGCAAACAATCCGGTGAAAGATGGTGCGAATATTACCATAATATCTATGGCGTTGACGTGAGAAGTATTCGATATCCTGGCTTAATTAGCTGGTCATCACCTCCGGGAGGTGGAACTACAGATTATGCTGTTGATATATTTCACAAAGCTATTGCAAAGAAAAAATACGACTGTTTTTTATCATCAAAAACCAAAATGCCAATGATGTATATGGACGATGCGATTGCGGCTACTATCCAAATTATGCAAAGCCCAAAAGAGCAAATTAAAATTCGTTCTTCCTATAATTTAGCGGCAATGAGTTTTACACCTACAGAAATTGCAGCAGAAATTAAGAAACACATCCCTGAATTTACAATTACTTATCATCCTGATTTTCGTCAGAAAATTGCAGATAGCTGGCCCGCAAGTATCGATGATAGCGCTGCAAGAGAAGATTGGAAATGGAATCATAAATTCAACATTTCAAGCATGACCAAAGACATGTTGGACCATTTGAAAAAATAAATAAACTTATTTTTCGCTTACATATTCCATAATATCTCCTGGCTGACAGTCCAATACTTTACAGATCATTTCTAAGGTTGAAAAACGAATTGCTCTCGCTTTACCTGTTTTTAATATTGACAAATTTGCCGTCGTTATCCCAATTGAATCGGCTAATTCATTGGAACGCATTTTACGTTTTGCGAGCATTACATCTACATTTATAATAATTGCCATAGTTATATAGTTAGTTCGTTATCTTCTTTAATTCGTTTTCCAATGATAAAAACTTCGGATAACACTTTGAAAAATAACCCGAGCGCCATTAAATATAAAAAGGGTCCGAAACCTAAATTAATTCCAATTTTACTTTTTGAAAAAGAACCTAATAAATCAGAAATTAAATATATACTTGCCGAAAGCATAACCAAATTTCCAATTTTATCTAATAATTGGTAGGTGTTCTCCTCAAAAATTATTTTTTTTCTGAAATTATTCAAAAGTGATTTGAAATTATAAAGTGCAAAAAGTACAATTCCAAAATTTACCATGCTCAACACCAATCCTATTTTACCAAGTGAAGTATCTGCGTTTATTTTTATTCCAGAGATATTTATTGGAATATCAATTGGTTCATTTGAAAACAAAACAAAACCAATAAACACAATTAGTAATGGGAACGCGATTATAGACATGATCCAAAGGTATTCTACTATGGTTTTTAAAAAAATTAATTTTCTCATCTTTTTTGATTTTAAAGTTGTTACAAATATAAATAAATTATTGATAAACAATAATTAAATACTAAAAAACAATACTTTTTTACAAATACGAACAAAATAAAGTTGCTTACTTTTGTATTCTTATGAAACAGATTCCAAAATCAATAGCGATAAAACTAGAGCAACGCGAGCAAAATCACTCTTTGCGAAAACTATCGTTGCCTAATAATTTAGTTGATTTTGCATCCAATGATTATTTGGGATTTTCTAAATCAGAATCTATTTTTAAGGAAACCCATTCCTATTTAATTGATAATAATATCATTGAAAATGGAGCAACTGGATCCCGATTATTGTCAGGAAATCATCTCGTTTATCAAGAAGCCGAAAACTACATTGCAAAATTTCACCATTCAGAAAGCGCGTTAATCTTTAACTCTGGTTACGATGCTAATGTGGGATTTTTTAGTGCTGTTCCTCAACGCAATGACGTTATTCTATTCGATGAATTAGCACACGCTTCGATTCGGGACGGAATTCAATTATCCAATGCTAAATCCTACAAATTTCAACATAACGATTTTGAAGATTTAGAACGAATAATTCTTAAACTATCAACCGACAACCAACAACTATTAACCATTTTTGTTGTTACCGAAAGTGTTTTTTCTATGGATGGCGATACTCCAAATCTAGAAAAACTCGTTCAAATTTGTGAAAAACACAACTGCTATTTGGTTGTTGACGAAGCCCACGCTTTGGGTGTTTTTGGCGATCATGGAGAAGGATTAGTTCAAATGTTAGGGTTGCAAGATTCGGTTTTTGCAAGAATTATGACTTTTGGAAAAGGGTTGGGTTGTCATGGTGCAGCCATTTTAGGAAGTCAAAAACTGATTGATTATTTAGTCAATTTTGCTAGGAGTTTTATATATTCTACGGGACTTTCACCCCATTCGGTAGCAACCATTTTAATAGCCTATCAGCATTTAGAATCTCAAAAAGAAGCGCTTCAAAAACTGCGAGAAAACGTCATTCATTTCAATCAAGAAAAAAAACAATTGGGTTTAAACCCATTATTTGTGAGAAGTAAAGCGGCAATTCAAAGTGCAATTATTCCTGGGAATAAAAAGGTTAAAACTATTGCCAGCCAACTTCAAGAAAAAGGTTTTGATGTGAAAGCCATACTTTCGCCTACCGTTCCTGAAGGTCAAGAACGACTCCGGTTTTGTTTGCACAGTTACAATTCGAAAGAAGAAATATCGGAAGTGTTACAACTCCTTGCCTCAATATTATTTAAATAAATATAAACATCAATTAACTTGTGAACTTTGCGATTTCTTTGCGAACTTTGCGGTTAAACAAATAAAATGAAATTATTTATAACAGGAATATCAACCGATGTAGGAAAAACAATAGCTTCGGCAATAATTACAGAAGCGCTTGAGGCTGATTATTGGAAACCCGTTCAAGCGGGAGATTTAGATCATTCTGATAGCCATAAAATTCAGAACTACATTTCAAATGTTAAATCGGTTATTCATGAAAATAGCTATAAACTAAATACGCCTGCAAGTCCTCATTTAGCTGCAGAATTAGATGGTATTACAATCGATTTAAAAAATATTATTGAGCCTAAAACCAATAATCATTTGATAATTGAAGGCGCAGGAGGCGTTTTGGTCCCTTTAAACAATTCCGATTTTGTTATCGACATGGTTCAACCAGATTATAAAATTATAATTGTTTCAAGACATTATTTAGGAAGCATTAACCACACGCTTTTAACTATTGAAGCCATAAAAAATAGAGGTTTGACAATAGCGGGCATTATTTTTAACGGCAATGAAAACAAGGCTACCGAATCTTTAATTTTGAATTATTCGAAACTAAAATTCATTGGTAGAATTAACGATGAACCGTATTTTGATAAAAATGTAATTTCAGAATATGCCGATTTATTTAGAGATAATTTAATGGCAATTGAATAGTAAATAAAATAATTAATGGATTTAACCGAAAGAGACGGGTTACATATTTGGCATCCTTACACGCAACATAAAACTTCAAAACCACCAATTGCAATCGTAAAAGGTAAAGGAGCATTGCTTTGGGATGATTCCAATAAAGAATATATTGATGCAATCGCTTCTTGGTGGGTAAATCCTTTTGGGCATTCCAATCCAATTATCGCTGATGCTATTTATAAGCAATTAACCACATTGGAACATGTTTTATTTGGGGGATTTACTCATGAACCGGCGGTAGTTTTATCTGAAAAGCTGATTGAAATCTTACCAAAAAATCAAAATAAAATTTTCTTCTCTGATAATGGATCTACTGCAGTTGAAGTCGCGATAAAAGTGGCATTGCAATATTTTTTCAATAAAGGAGAAAAGAAAACTACCCTAATTGCCTTTGAAAATGCCTTTCACGGAGATACATTTGCTGCAATGGCGGCAAGTGGGATATCATTTTACACCCAAGCTTTTGAAGGAATGTTTATTGATGTAGTTCGGATTCCTGTTCCCGTTAAAGGTCAGGAAGAAACTAGTTTTCAAGCAATGGCTCAAGTCATAAAAAACAATAATTGTGCGGCACTTATTTTTGAACCTTTGGTTTTGGGAGCTGCAGGAATGGTGATGTACGAACCGGAAGAACTTGATAAATTAATAGAAATTTGTAAAGAAAATGGAATATTAACCATTGCCGATGAAGTGATGACGGGTTTTGGTAAAACTGGAAAAACGTTTGCTTGCGATTATTTAGTTGCTAAACCTGATATGATGTGTTTGTCGAAAGCATTAACAGGCGGAACGATACCAATGGCAATTACCACATTTACAGATGAATTATTCAATGCTTTTTATAGTGATGATATCAATAAGGCGTTGTTTCACGGACATACTTTTACTGCAAATCCAACGGGATGCGCAGCAGCATTAGCGAGTTTAGCACTTTTGGAAACCGAAGAAATGAAAGCCAATATCGCCCGAGTAAATCAAAGTCATTTGGCCTTTGAGAATCACATCAAAAATCATCCTAAAGTTGCAATAACAAGAGTTTTAGGAGTTATTTTTGCATTAGAAGTAAAAACCGAATCTCAAGCAAGTTATTACGGAACTTTACGAAACAAGCTTTACGATTTTTTCATTGAAAATGGAGTGATTTTGAGACCTGTGGGAAACATTGTCTATATTTTACCGCCTTATATTATTGAGGACAACCAACTTCAAAAAATTTATGATGTGGTGGAAAATGCTTTGGATATTGTTTAAGATAAAAGATCACTTTCATTGTGATCTTTGTGAAAAACTTTGCGACCTTTGCGTTTAAATTTTAATAAATAACCACTTTGCCAAAAACGATTTCTATTACCGCTATTGCTTCTATTTCTGGATTAGGAAATGATCAAGATGCTATTTGGCAAAACTATTTGAACAATAGTCACTGTTTTATTGAAACTACTATTGGGAAACAAAATACCGCTATTGCCCCTTTAAATTCTGATTCCAAAAAACAAATAAGCGAATTAAAAAAATCGGATAATAAATACAAATCACTTGATAATTCGGTTTTATTTGCAATCGCTGCCTCCAGAAAAGCGATTGAAAAAGCAGGTTGGCATAAAAATGACATATTCGGAATCAATATAGGATCGTCGCGTGGGGCAACCGAATTATTCGAAAAGCACCATTTGGATTTCATCCAATCTGGAAAAGTAGAAACTTTGGCTTCTCCTACCACCACGCTTGGAAATATCTCTTCATGGGTTTCTCATGATTTACAAAGTCAAGGACCAGAAATTTCTCATTCTATAACTTGCTCAACTGCTTTACACGCCTTGTTAAATGGTATTGCTTGGTTAAAATCGGGTATGGCAGATAAATTTTTAGTTGGTGGTAGTGAAGCTCCATTAACGAGTTTTACGATTGCTCAAATGCGAGCTTTGAAAATTTATTCTAAAAATAATGACGAATTCCCATGTCGCGCCTTAGACTTAAATAAAAAACAAAATTCTCTTGTTTTGGGAGAAGGTGCTGCAGTTTGTTGCCTTGAAATAGGAAGAACCGACAAAACTATTGCTATTATTGAAGGAATTGGTTATGCAACTGAAATTTTAGAACACAATGTTTCTGTTTCTGCAGAAGCGACTTGCTTTCAAAAATCGATGAAAACGGCTTTAGCAAATACTAATTTATCAGAAGTTGATGCCATTGTAATGCACGCTCCGGGAACGATTAAAGGGGACTTATCGGAATACAAAGCGATTCAAAAAATTTTTGGTAATGACCTTCCTTTGTTAACTTCCAATAAATGGAAAATTGGTCACACCTTCGGAGCATCAGGAATGTTAAGTATTGAAATGGCAATTTTGATGTTACAAAATCAAACCTTTATCGGAGTTCCATTTGCGGAAGCAAAAACCGAAAAGAAACCATTGAAAAAAATCATGGTAAATGCCGTAGGTTTTGGAGGAAATGCGGTGAGTGTTTTATTGAGTTTGTAGGTTTACTGCGAATTTTGCGGTTGATTTTTAGGAGCTTTTTTCTAGGTCTTTCACTTTTTCGTAAACTAAATTACTTTCAAATCCTTTTCGGAGTAAGAAATCACAGAATTTTTTTCGCTTTTTTAAACTATCATTCTCTTTCATCGACTCCCAATGGCGATCGGCAATAAAATGAAAATTCGTATAATATTCTTCTTCGGATATTTCTTTAAGTGCTGTTTTTATATTGTAGGAAGAGATATTTCGAAATTTCAACTCGTTTACAATTCTATTATTCCCCCAATATTTAATTCGGTGTTTTCCTCTTGCAAAACTGCAGGCAAAACGTTCTTCGTTTAGAAAATTTTGTTCAATAAGATGCACAATTATCAAATCGATAACTTGGGGAATCATGTTCATTCCTCGCAGTTTTTCGACCACTTCTTTATGACAACGCTCTTGATAGGCACAGTAATTCTCTAATTTGGATTGGGCTTCCTGAATGGAATAGGTTTTATGAGAATTGTTTTCCAAAATTTATTGATTATCTATTGAGAATAGAAACAAAAACTAGGCATTTGTTTTTCCTGAAGCCTCTAAATTCTTTTCGATTTTATGTACTGGCCTTGACCATTTCGGCTTTTCACCTAACGATTGATATTGAGAATCTTCGGCTTCTACTGTTGTCGGTTGAGAAACCTTAACAAATGGTTTCTGAGGAATTAATCCTAATGTTTCAAACATCTTCATGTCTTCATTTACATCTGGATTTGGAGTAGTCAATAATTTATCACCAGCAAAAATAGAATTGGCACCAGCAAAGAAACACATTGCTTGTCCTTCACGACTCATGTTCATTCTACCCGCAGAAAGGCGAACTTGAGTTTCAGGCATTACAATTCTTGTGGTTGCAACCATTCGGATCATTTCCCAAATTTCAACCGGTTTTTCTTCTTCTAGTGGCGTTCCTTCTACAGCAACTAAAGCATTTATTGGTACCGATTCTGGTTGCGGGTTTAAAGTAGAAAGGGCTACTAACATACCTGCACGATCTTCTATAGACTCTCCCATTCCAATGATTCCACCGCTACAAACGGTAACATTGGTTTTACGAACATTTTCTATAGTTTGAATTCGGTCTTCAAAACCGCGTGTAGAAATCACTTCTTTATAGTATTCTTCAGAGGTATCTAGGTTGTGATTGTAGGCATATAAACCAGCTTCTGCTAAACGGTGGGCTTGGTTTTCAGTGATCATTCCCAAGGTACAACACACTTCCATATCCAATTTATTGATGGTACGAACCATTTCTAATACTTGATCAAATTCATGTCCGTCTTTCACATTTCTCCAGGCTGCCCCCATACAAACTCGAGAAGATCCGCTAGATTTTGCTCTTAAAGCTTGGGCTTTTACTTGGCTTACCGACATTAAATCGTTGCCTTCAATTTCAGTATGATAACGAGCTGCCTGAGGACAATATCCACAATCTTCTGGACACCCACCTGTTTTTATAGATAACAAAGTAGAAACTTGAACAACGTTTGGGTCGTGTGCTTTTCTATGAATTGAAGCTGCTTCAAAAAGCAAATCCATCATAGGTTTGTTGTATATCGCGATAATTTCTTCTTTCGTCCAATTGTGTT
>CALPMA020000067.1 GCA_943324545.2 Chitinophaga pinensis | reverse complement strand
TCTGTTCTTTTAAACCAAGACATAATTTTAATGGATAATGGATAATTGACAATGGATAATTATTAATTGTCAATTATCAATTGTTAATTACAAAGTGTTCACGTTATTCAAATCTGCGAAAGCTTGTTCTAATCTCGCATTGAATGTCATTTCTCCTTCACGAACCCATTTTCTAGGATCGTAATATTTTTTATTTGGTTGATCAGCACCTTCAGGATTTCCAATTTGGGTTTTTAAATAATCAATATGATTTACCATGTAATCACGAATTCCCTCTGTGTAAGCAAATTGCAAATCAGTATCTAAATTCATTTTTACCACACCATATCCAATTGCTTCTCTGATTTCTTCTAACGTAGATCCTGAACCTCCATGAAATACAAAATCAACAGGATTCTTCCCGGTATTAAATTTTTCCTGAACATAATCTTGAGAATTTTTCAAGATTTTAGGAGTCAATTTTACATTTCCTGGTTTGTATACACCGTGAACATTACCAAAAGAAGCGGCAATTGTAAAACGCGGACTCACTTTCAACAATTCTTCGTAAGCATAAGCAACTTCTGAAGGTTGCGTGTATAATTTTGAACTATCAACATCAGAATTGTCAACCCCATCTTCTTCTCCACCAGTAATTCCAAGTTCAATTTCTAATGTCATCCCCATTTTGCTCATTCTAGCTAAATAAGTTTTACAAATTTCAATATTCTCTTCAATAGGCTCTTCAGATAAATCGATCATATGTGAACTGTAAAGAGGTTTTCCAGTTTGAGCGAAATGAGCTTCACTAGCATCAAGCAGACCGTCAATCCAAGGCAATAATTTTTTTGCGCAGTGATCAGTATGAAGAATAACAGTTGCGCCGTAAGCCTCTGCTAAGGTATGAACGTGTTTTGCGCCAGCAATTCCTCCAAGAATAGCGGCTTTTTCATTTGTATTAGACAAACCTTTTCCGGCATTAAAAATACATCCACCATTTGAAAATTGAATAATAACAGGTGAATTTAATTTTGCAGCAGTTTCTAATACACCATTAACTGTACTTGATCCAGTTACATTTATTGCAGGAAGTGCAAATCCTTTTTCTTTTGCATAACTAAAAATTGCTTGAACTGAATCGCCAGTTGCAACTCCAGCTTTAATGTTGTGTGACATTTATGTGTTGTTTTATTATTTATTAGGTTGCAAAATTAATAATTAATAAAATTAGAATGGATAATTAATTCCAATATTTATTACAGACTTATCTAAATTATAATCTTTAAACCATTTTCTTCCATCTTCTTCAGATGGATTATAGGTTTTAAATCCTAAATCCATCCTCACTATAAAAAAATTAAAATCATATCTAAACCCAAACCCTGAACCAATAGCACTGTTTCTTAATGAATTTAAATTCTTAAACACATATTTTTCATCATCAACATTGTCTAATACATTCCAAATATTACCGGCATCTACAAATAGCGCGCCATTTAATTGGCCAAAAATATTGAAACGGAGTTCGGCACTTATAGCTAATTTTAAATTTGCCTCATTAAAATCATTTATTCCGCCGCTTGCTCCAGGTCCTAATCCATAGGATTGCCAAGCTCTATTATCATTAGTTCCGCCAGCAAAATAGCTCCTTGAAAATGGAATATTATTTGAATTTCCATAAGGTATTGCAATTCCTGCAAATGATCGAATTGCTAAAATTCTTTTTCGGTGTAAATCCCATAATTTTATAAATTCCCCCTCTACTTTAAAATACTGAGAATATTCAACTTCAAAAAACTTGTTAGTGCTTTCTTGATTGTTTAATTCTTTTGAAACATTCGATAAAAGCGATAATAGGTTTCCAGCAGATTCTATTTTGCCCCTAAAAATCATAAATTCGTTATCGTTTTGATCTTTTTTAGTGTTCTCAGAATAATTATAACTTGTAGAAACTATTAAA
The DNA here is from genome assembly GCA_943324545.2 of Chitinophaga pinensis. Lineage (GTDB taxonomy): Bacteria > Bacteroidota > Bacteroidia > Flavobacteriales > Flavobacteriaceae > Flavobacterium. The sequence continues at coordinate 9,847 of CALPMA020000067.1, read as the reverse complement.
TCATTTTCTGTCAATCTTCTTCTTCTTTCTTCTATACTCCGAATAGTTTTATAATCTTCTGCAGAAGGAATTATAGTTGGATTTGTACCTAAAACATCGTTAATAAATCCATTGGCACCATTTTCAATAATCAATTCTTGATTACTATTAAAATAATTTGGATTCACTGCATAACTTGCATTTTGAGCCAAAGAATTTAAAACATAATAGGAAGATTTGTAAATGTTAAAATAGTTACTAGTATTTACATTTTTTACAAATTGGATGTTCAATAACTCCAATCTAGCTTTTACACTCTCTCTAGGGTTCCAATTATAATTAAGCGAACTGGTAAAATTTTGTTTGTCCAAACCAATGTTTTCTTGTTTGATATAACCTACTGCCAGACTGGTAAAAGGCAACATTCTTTTTGGGATTATTCGCTCTGTTTTAATTGGAAAAAATACCCTTGGCAAATGGAGTTTGATATCAAAACCATATTCAGAAACATTAAAAAAGGCATTATTGATTTTTGCCACTTCTTTTGAAGAACCTATATTTCCTCTAGCAGACAATTCTAACGTTTCCGCACCTTGAAATATATTTCTAAAGGATACGGCTGTGCTTGCCGTTATCCCGATTTCTTGTATTGCCGAATGGGTAAAGTCGAAGTTGTAACCCAAACCTAATTTAGGTCTTGGTGATAAATAGATATTTGTAATTAACGAATTTTCATCTTTTGGGTCAACAACATATTGAATTAATGGATAGTTAAATACACGTAATCCACCTAAAGACCGGGAAGTTAAAGTTGTTTTTATATCAGAAAAAGTACTTCCCTTAGAAATAAAAACAGCGTCAGTAATAGCTTTAGGTTTGTATTTTAATTTTGATACACTATATAAATTGAAATTATTAAAAGTAACACTATCTAAAATAGTTGAATTTGTTTTTGAAGTCAGATTGTCGGTATAAATATTTACATTACTGATTTTATATAATTTAAAAGGTATTATTTTAGTAGAATCGCCAACTCTAATTGATTGATTTTCAATATTTAAATCAATATTTGCTTTGTTGTTAGCATTTAAAGTGTCAATGGAATAGTTGATATAATTTTGTTGAAAATAATAGGCGCCATTATTTCTAAAATGAGTAGTTATTCTATTTCTTTCTGTATCAAAATCGATTTTGTTATATTGTTTTCCCGATTTGAGAAATGCCAAATCATGATTAGTTTTGTAAAGTGAATCTAAAATTGGGGTTTTGATATTTACATTAATTGTATCCAATATAAATGGAGTTCCTTTATTGATAGTGTATTTTACAAATGCTTTTTTATTACTAACAGTATCAATTTTATAATTGCCTTTAAGATTAAAATAGCCTTTTTCAAAATAATAGGATTTCAATCTTGATAATGATCTATCGGTGCTTTTTTGATCCAAAATAACTGGAGCCTCACCGGTTTTTTTGAGAAAAGTATGTATGCCTGAATAATAAAAGGATTTTCCCAAACGGCCCACTTGCTTTTTCGATAGCCATTTTGCCATCGCGTTATATTTTTCTGGATTTTTAATGAATTTTGCCTTAAAAATAGAATCTGGGTTCGGTGATGCTAAATTAAATATATTTAATCGAAGGCGATAACCAAATAAGGAACTGTTTGATTTTTGATACAATTGATTGGTTATATCTTCGTTACTTTCTTTCTTGCCATCAACTAAAATCTCATTTTTTGTGAGTAGCATTTTACCATTTGGAACTCTTCGTAAAGAATTACAAGCAGAGATAATTACTGCAATTAGAATAATTAATGATATTTTTGTAGTCTGGTTTCTCAAAAGATGTGAAATATTTAATTCAAAAGTACATTATTTCTATGGTTAGTAAAAACCAAATAAAGTTAATATCGAGTTTACATCTAAAAAAAAATAGAATTGTAAATCAATTATTCATAGCTGAAGGCGTAAAAGTAATTCAGGAATTGTTGAAATCCAACTTTATATTAGAACATTTGTATTGCACCGAACCTTTGTTTGATGCCGTTCAGTCTGATTTAAAATCGATAATCACTGAATCTGAATTAAAGAAAATCAGTGCATTAACAACACCAAATAATTGCTTGGCAGTATTTAAAATACCTGCTTCAATGCCAATTTTAGAAAAAGGTTTAATCTTAGCTTTAGATGATATTCGCGACCCTGGAAATTTAGGTACTATTTTGAGATTGTGCGATTGGTTTGGAATTTCCCAAGTAATTTGTTCAGAACAAACGGTAGATTTATACAACCCAAAAGTAGTTCAAGCTACCATGGGTTCCATTTCTAGAGTTAATGTGAGTTATGTAAATTTAAAATCCTATTTACAAAATTCTTCATTACCAATTTTTGGCACTTTTATGGATGGCTCGAATGTTTATAAAGAAAATCTGCCGAAAGAGGCTATTGTAATAATGGGAAATGAAGCCAATGGAATTTCTCAAGAAATTGAAAATAGCATTAAAAATAGAATAGCAATTCCAAGGTTTGGCAACTTAAAACTTACAGAAAGTTTAAATGTGGCAGCTGCAACAGCAATAATTTTAAGTGAATTTAGAAGATGATTTTCTTTTAATGAAAAGTAAAATTAATTAGAATTGCCCTTGTTTTGAGCGATTCAATATTTGAAGTCCATGGACTATTTGGATCATTATCACGAATTAGTTCATCTTCCAAACTGAAAACTCCTCGAATTGAAGGTGAAAATTTGAAATATTCAAAGTACAAGTCCACGCCAAATCCTAATTCATAATTTGAAGTCCAAGATTTTACTCTAAATCGCTGCTGCGAATTGTCATCTTTTGAATTTGAATTACTACCTAAATTTAAAGTTCTAGAAACTCCAGCTGTTAAATACGGACGAACATTTCCAGTCCTTAATGCCGAAAATTTTAGTAATAACGGAAAGTTAATATAAGTAGACTTAACTTCCCTGTAAGAATCTAACTCACGATTAAAATAAGGAAAAACAAGGTTTCTCTGAGTATAATACAAACCTGGTTCAAAGCGTAAATTAATATAATCTTGTAATCTAAGATCACCTACAAGTCCAACATTAAATCCTGTAGTACTTTCAACTTGAACATCTATTGTTTGTAAACTTTTGTAGTCTATTTTAAAACCGTAAGAATTAAATCCTAAAAAATAACCCCAATACACTTTGGATTTATCAAAATTTTCTAAATTAACAAGCGGATTATAGCTAAACATTCCCTTGGTTTGGGAAAATCCAACGCTTGAAAACAGCAGAAATAATAAGATTATTATTTTTTTCATTTTAAGTATAATTGCTTCTAGTTTTTTGAAGCGGAATAAATTGTCGCCACACCAAATGTTTGAGGAATTGCTGTTACCTCTATAAACCCAATTTTTCTTAAAATATTGTTTAACGCTTCTCCATATGGAAAAACAGATGCGGATTCTGATAAATATTGATAGGCAGAATTATCTTTTGAGAATAATTTTCCAATTAATGGAAGTATATTTTTAGAGTAAAAAGTATACCCTTGCTTGTAAGGAGTTTTATCTGGGACGGAGGTTTCTAAAATTACAAATATACCGTTGGGTTTTAAAACTCGAAGAATTTCAGCCAACCCTTTTTCTAGATTTTCAAAATTCCTTACCCCAAAAGCAACCGTAATTGCATCAAAAGAATTATCCTCAAATGGCATATTTTCTGAATCGGCTAAAATCATTTCTATTTTATCAGATAGCTTTTTTGATTTAATTTTATTTTTTCCTACTTCTAACATTCCGGCAGAAATATCCAAACCAATAATTTTTTCTGCACTGGTATTGGTCATCAAAATTGCTAAATCTCCTGTTCCTGTTGCAATATCCAAAACTGTTTTTGGATTTTTATCCGAAACCAATTTCAATACTTTTTTACGCCATTTGATGTCAATTCCAAAAGAAATAACACGGTTCAAACCATCATAATTTCCGGAAATGGTATCGAACATTTGTGCAACTTGCTCTTTTTTACCTAATTCTGAATCTTTATAAGGGGTAATATTCTTAGACATTAGTAATAATTTTGGGGCAAAGGTAAGTATTTAATTATCTTTTAAGGAATGTTTGAAAGCTAAATTCGTGAGCGTGTTTTTCATCTTTAGGATGAAATTCTTCCTGAATTAATGCCCATTTTGAAAAATCAATTTTAGGTAAAAAGGCGTCGGCTTCAAACGTTTCCTTAATTAAGGTAAGTTCTATTTTATCAACAAAGGTAAGTCCTAATTCGTATATTTCAGCACCGCCAATTAAAAAGGAGTCTTCATTTTTTGGACAAATTGCAAAGGCCTCTTCTATACTGTTAACTACAATACAACCATCGGGATGGTAATTTTTTTGTCTCGTAATTACTACGTGAGTTCTATTTGGCAATGGTTTTGGAAAACTTTCGAAGGTTTTTCTACCCATAATAATATAGTGCCCCGAAGTAAGCTCTTTAAAACGCTTAAAGTCATCTGGCAAATGCCAAATAATTTTATTGTCTTTTCCCAGAGCATTATTTAAAGAAGTAGCGGCAATTAGTATTTTCATTTTATTTAAGTATTGAAAGTAAATTCCAATCTGTTATTTTCTAAAGATTAGGATTATTTAAACCGCAACTTCTCCACGAATTCCTGGATGCGGGTCGTAGCCTTCTAATGTGAAATCCTCAAATTTGAAGTCGAAAATATTTTTTATTTCAGGATTGATAATCATTTTTGGTAGTGGACGTGTGTCTCTAGAAAGTTGGAGTTCTACTTGTTCAAAATGGTTATTGTAAATATGTGCATCTCCAAAAGTGTGAATAAATTCCCCCACTTTTAATTCACAAACTTGAGCAATCATCATTGTCAATAGGGCATAGGATGCAATATTGAAAGGCACGCCTAAAAAGATATCGGCACTTCTTTGATACAATTGACACGATAATTTACCTTCGGATACATAAAATTGAAAAAATGCATGACACGGAGGTAAAGCTACTTTTCCACTAGCTACATTTTCAGCAAATGATTTTGTGGCATCTGGTAAAACACTAGGATTCCAAGCTGAAACTAGCATTCTACGGCTGTTTGGATTGGTTTTTAAAGCCTCAATAATTTCTGAAATTTGATCTATTTCTTCACTGTTCCAATTGCGCCATTGGTGACCATATACAGGACCTAAATCACCATTTTCATTGGCCCATTCATCCCAAATTTTAACGCCATTTTCTTTTAAATAAGCAATATTAGTTTCTCCTTTTAAAAACCACAACAACTCATAAATAATCGATTTAAGATGCAATTTTTTGGTCGTAACCATTGGAAAACCTTCACTTAAATCAAAACGCATTTGATAACCAAAAACACTCTTTGTCCCTGTTCCTGTGCGGTCTCCTTTTTGAGTTCCGTTTTCTAATACATGTTTTACTAAGTCTAAATATTGCTTCATCAGCTGCTTATTTTAATAGGTTTAAATGAAATTAGTTTTTGTAAATCACGCCATCTTTCATCACAAAAAGGACATTCTCTAATGTGTTTATTTTTACCAATGGATTTTCATTTACAGCAATTATATCGGCTAAAAACCCTTCTTTTATTTGCCCTACTTCATTATCAATTCCCAGTAGAAAGGAATTAATAATTGTTGCTGATTGAATAGCTTCTATTGGGAGCATTCCGCCTAAAACCATATAAGAAAATTCTTTAGCATTGTTTCCGTGAGGGAAAACACTTGCATCGGTTCCAAAGGCAATTTTAACTCCTTTTTTGTATGCTTTGGAAAAAGTAGCTTGAATTTTAGGGCCGATTTCTCGTGCTTTAGGAACCACTATATCAGGATAAAAACCACTTATCTCGGCCTTTTTTTCAACTTCTTTTCCGGCAGTTAAAGTGGGAACTAAGTAGGTATCGTATTTTTTCATTAAATCCATAGATTCTTCACTCATATAAGTTCCATGCTCAATGGTTTTAATACCTCCTAAAATTGCTCTTTGAATACCTTCGTCCCCATGAGCGTGAGCTGCTGTGAGCATATTGTAATCTTTGGCAGTTGAGACAATTGCTTTAATTTCTTCAATTGTAAACTGAGGGTTTTTGCTGTTTTTAGCCACGCTAAGTACTCCGCCGGTTGCTGTTATTTTTATTACATCTGCACCTTCTTTGTAGCGTTCACGAACCGCTTTTACGGCATCTTCAGGGGAATTAATGACCCCTTCATGAGGTCCTGGATCGCCAACCAGCTTTCTATTGCTTCCATTGGTAGGGTCGGCGTGGCCTCCTGTAGTTGCAATTGACTTACCAGCCGTATATATTCTCGGACCTTTAACTACTCCTTTATTGATAGCATTTCGAATAGAAATATTAACCCCAGTTCCTCCTAAATCACGTACGGTTGTAAATCCAGAAAGAAGTGTTCTTTCTGCAGAACGCACTGCTTGGAATGCAACATCAGCTTCATTATCTACATATTTTGATATGTAACTATGACTATCGTAATCGCCTTCAATATGAACATGTAAGTCAATTAGTCCTGGAAGCAGGTATTTATTTCTAAGGTTAATCTCGACATCTAATTCCTTTGCCTTAGCAACAAAGCCATCTTCAATTTTTGCAATCTTATTTTTGGAAATAATGATTGTTTTATTCTTTAATTCCTTTCCGCTTTTAGTATCAATTAGGGTACCGCAATGCAAATAATAATCTTGAGAAAATGAAACATGACAAACCAATGCTAGAAGTAGATTAAGGATGTATTTAATTTTCATAATTTGTAAAGGTGTTTAATTTAGAAAAGTACTTTTTATCTCTTAGAAATTTCATCTCTAATTTTAGCTGCTTCTCGGTAATCTTCTTTTTCAACTGCATTTTCTAATAATTCAGCCAACTCAGCTAAAGTATTTTTAGAATATTCCCTTCCAGTTACTGCATTGTCCTCAACTCCAAACGTGTTTGAGTTTGATAAACTTTCGTCCATTTCTTTAGGAATATTTTCATCGTCCATCAAGTTAGTTTTCATGTAAATTCCCGCTTTATCAAGTATATTTTTGTAGGTAAATATTGGTGCATTGAAACGTAAAGCCAATGCAATTGCATCTGAAGTACGGGCATCAATAATTTCTTCGATTTTATCTCTTTCGCAAATAATACTTGAATAGAAAACGCCATCCACTAGCTTATGTATGATAACCTGTTTTACCACAATATCAAATCGTTCAGCAAAATTTTTAAATAAGTCGTGGGTAAGTGGGCGAGGGGGTTTAATTTCTTTTTCTAATGCAATTGCGATAGATTGAGCTTCGAATGCCCCAATAACAATTGGTAGTTTTCTATCACCGTCAACTTCATTCAAAATCAAAGCATAAGCTCCATTTTGAGTTTGACTGTATGAAATTCCTTGAATTGTAAGTTTAACTAAGCTCATAGTTGCAAAAGTACAATGTATTGAATAAGTTACAAAGAAATTTATCTAAAATAAAAAAGGTTGCCAGAATTAAATAAACTTTGGCAACCTTCTCATTAGGTGAATTATCAAGTTAATTATTAGCCTTAAATACTTTTAATTTTTCGATTAATTTAGGCACAATTTCAAATGCATCCCCAACAATTCCGTAGTCAGCAACTTTAAAAAATGGTGCTTCAGCGTCAGTATTGATAACTACTTTTACTTTTGAAGAGTTAATTCCGGCAATGTGTTGAATTGCTCCTGAAACCCCAATAGCAATGTACAAATTAGCAGCAACTGGTTTACCAGTTTGCCCCACATGCTCTCCGTGAGGACGCCATCCTAAGTCAGAAACTGGTTTAGAACAAGCGGTTGCCGCTCCTAAGACTCCTGCTAATTCTTCTATCATTCCCCAATTTTCAGGACCTTTTAATCCTCGACCAGCAGAAACCACAATGTCGGCATCGGCAATAGTCACTTTTCCAGATGCTTTTTCAACTGAAACTACTTTTACTCCGAAGTCAGAATCGTCAATGGAAGGGTTGAAGTCTTCTTCTGTTAAACTAGATTTATTTTCAAATACCCCATAAGAATTTTTAGAAATGCTAAGAACTTTTACTGGTGTTGAAATTTCTGTTGTAACAAATGCTTTATTGGAAAATCCATTTCTTTTTACTTGAAATGGCGCTAAGCTTTGTGGAAGTCCAACTACATTTGATGCAAATCCTGCTTCTAGTGAAATGGAAACAAGAGGAGCTAAATACAAACTATCTGTAGTTGAAGATAAAATGATGATTGTTGAGTTTTCCTTTTGAGCCGCTTGTTTAATCGCATCAGCATAGGCTTTTGCTGTAAATCCTGCTAACTTCGGATGGTTTACTTTTAGCACTTTATCCACACCGTAATTGGATAATTCAGAAACGTCATTTGTATTTATGGTAATTGCCGTTACGGTTGTACCTAATGACTCTGCCACTTTTTTTGCGTATGAAGCCAACTCAAAGGCCACTTTTTTTAATTTCCCTTCTGCAGATTCTGCGTATATTAATATTGACATTTTTTAATATTTTTAATTTTAATTAAATCACTTTCGCTTCGTTGTGTAATAAACTGATTAATTCATCCAAATTGTCAGCACTTACTAATTTAACTGCCGATTTTGGAGCTGGTTTTTCAAATTTAAAGGTAGCGGTTTTTGATTCGCCTCCCACAGGTTCCAAAATAGTTAATGCTTTTGTTCTTGCAGTCATGATGCCTCTCATGTTCGGAATTCGCAAGTCTTTTTCCTCTACTAATCCTTTTTGACCTCCAATAATTAAAGGTAATTGAGAGTTCACATTTTCTTTTCCACCATCAATTTCTCTTGATGCTGAAACGGAGTTTCCTTCAATGGTTAAAGCCACACAAGAATTAATAAAGTTGAATCCTAATAATCCAGCAATCATTCCTGGAACCATTCCGCCATTATAATCTAATGATTCTTTACCTGCAATTACTAAATCGTAGTTTCCATTTTTAATCACTTCGGCTAATTGTTTTGCAACAAAAAAACCATCAATCGGATTGGTATTTACTCGTATCGCTTCATTAGCTCCTATAGCAAGTGCTTTTCTTAATGTTGGTTCTGTTTCTGGACCCCCAACATTCACAACTGTAACGTTAGCTCCTTGTTGTTCTTGAAACCAAATAGCTCTTGTTAAGCCAAATTCATCGTTTGGGTTGATTACAAATTGCACTCCATTGGTATCAAAAAGAGTATCGCTATTAGTAAAATTGATCTTTGAAGTAGTATCAGGAACGTGACTGATGCAAACTAATATATTCATTTATATAAAATTTAGGTAAACTATTTTTGGGCACTAAATTAGTAATTAATTCAATTCAATTTACTATGCACGCATATTATTTTTCAACAAAATTTCAATACTAAATCGATTTCGTAGCCCTGATTGAATCGGCATCCCTCGCTTTTGGGCGAGGATAAAGAGGAAAGCAGGAAAAAGCTCCAAATAATTTTATAGATTTATATGTATAAAATGGTATAAAATATTTATTTTTGCTCAAAATTTAAGAAACACATATTCATAATATGAGAACTATACAATTTAGAGAAGCGATTGCTGAAGCAATGAGTGAAGAAATGCGTCGCGATGAAGCCGTATATTTAATGGGTGAAGAAGTTGCTGAATACAACGGAGCATACAAAGCTTCCAAAGGAATGTTAGACGAATTTGGTCCAAAGAGGGTTATCGACACTCCAATTGCTGAATTAGGATTTGCCGGAATTGCGGTTGGTTCTGCTATGAATGGTTGTCGTCCAATTGTGGAATACATGACTTTCAATTTCTCTTTAGTAGGGATTGATCAAATTATTAATAATGCAGCTAAGATGCGTCAAATGTCGGCTGGAC
>CALPMA020000066.1 GCA_943324545.2 Chitinophaga pinensis | reverse complement strand
CGGTCGCCACCACCGTCACCACCATGACCTGCTTTAACATGTTTGGCGAATTTTAAATGAAATAATGTCCAAAGACTTTTGTTTCCAACAAGATATACGTGTCCACCGCGACCACCATCACCACCGTCTGGACCTCCTTTTTCAATAAATTTTTCTCTATGCAAATGGGTCGAACCCTTTCCACCTTTACCAGAGGAAACATATATTTTTACGTAATCTACGAAATTTCCTTCAGTCATTTTCTTGTTTTTATTCTAAATTAGTTGGTAATAAAAAGTTATAAACTTTCAATTACAGCGCTCAATCGTTGGGTAATTTCTGCAATCGAACCGATTCCATCCACAGGATAAAATTTATTTTGATTATTATAAAAATCCATTAAAGGAGCTGTTTTTTCATTGTATTCTTGGTAACGATTTCTGATTTTATCTTCGTCTTGATCGTCTACTCTTCCGCTTGTTTTTCCACGTTCTAATAATCTTTCAATTAAGATTTCATCGTCTGCTTCCAAAGCAATTGTAGCAGTTATTTCCCAATTTTTTGTTGCTAAAAAAATATCCAATGCTTCCGCTTGTGCTAATGTTCTTGGGAATCCGTCAAATAAAAAGCCCTTAGTATCAGGATTTTTCTCAACTGTATCTTGTAACATTTTTATGGTAACTTCATCAGGTACTAGATCCCCTTTGTCCATGTAACTTTTGGCTAGTTTTCCTAGGTCAGTTTCGTTTTTTATATTGTATCTAAAAATATCACCTGTCGATAAATGAGTTAGATTGTATTTTTCTTTTAAAAATTCTGCTTGAGTTCCTTTTCCAGCACCTGGCTTTCCAAATAAGACAATGTTAATCATGATGTAATGTGTGTTGTTTTGTAGTTATTTATTCTTTTAATTGATATACTTCTGGTAAATTTCTTCCTAAACCATCGTAATCTAATCCGAAGCCAACTATGAATTTATTTGGAATCCGGATGCCGATATAATCTAATTTAAGGTCTTTTTTATAAGCTTCAGGTTTGAAAAATAAAGTGGCTATTTTGAAGTGTTTTACATTTTGTTTTTTGAATATTTCTTTCAATTCAGCAACAGTATTTCCAGTATCAACTATGTCTTCAATAACAATAACCGTTCTTCCTGTTAGGTCTTGATTTAAACCAATTAATTGTTTTACTTCGTTAGTTGAAGAAGTTCCTTCATAGGAAGCTAACTTTATAAAACTTACTTCACAAGGTTTTTTATAATGTTTCATAAAATCAGAAACAACCATAAAGGAACCGTTTAAAACACCAATAAAAACGGGAATTTCATCAGCAAAATCAGCTTCTACCTGAGAAGCCATTGTGGCTAATGCAAAATCTATTTCATGAGAAGAAATAAAGGGAACAAATTGTTTGTCGTGTAATTGAATCAATTTTAGAATTTTTATAAGCTGCAAAGATATAGAATTCCCATTTTACAAATGCTAAAGCACCTATATATTTTATTTTTATAACCAATAAATACCTATAAATGAATTAATTGAAAGCAACTTTTTTACAAAATGTTAAATTAATTTAATAATAATTATTATTTTTATACTTTCAAAGGAAAAAAAAGTATTATTATGGCATCATTAGACCGAAATACCCTTGTTTTAGGACAAAAAAATGCTAAGCATTTATTACGTCGTGCTTCTTTTACCTATCATAAATCATTGATTGATCAATATGCACTTTTAACCCCAAATCAGGCGTTAAATTTATTACTAACTACCAATGCTCCTTTAGTAAATTTACCTTTTGATCCGCTCCCAACTGCTGCTCCTGACGGATTTTGGACGGAATCAACCGCATTGGCTACCTCATTTGCAAATCAGGGAAGAAAAGGTGGAATAGTTGCTGGATGGTGGTGGTACAATGCTATTAATAGCCCTAATTTAAAATATAAATTATCTCATTTTTTATCCACTTGTTTTACAGTCGAAATTGACGCTTCCTCTTCAGCAACCGATTTTTACGATTACATCCGATTGCTTTTACATTATTCATATGGCAATTATAAAACATTGTCTAAAAAAATGACTTTGAATAATAATATGTTGTATTATTTGAATAATACTTCAAATACCAAAACAGCTCCCAACGAAAATTATGCAAGAGAGTTTTTCGAGCTTTTCACAATTGGTAAGGGACCACAAATTGGGGTTGGAAATTATACCACTTACACAGAAGCAGATGTTGTTCAAGCCGCTCGAGTTTTAACGGGTTTCAGAAGATTAAATACCAGAGCAATAATTGATCCTGATACTTCATTGCCAAAAGGGTACAATGTATTTTCATTGCATCATACAAGTAATAAAACTTTTAGTAGCGCCTTTAACAATACTGTTATTACTGCAGCAACTAACGATGCTGGAATGGATACGGAGCTGAACGATTTTGTAAATATGATTTTTAATCAACAGGCAACGGCTAAAAATATTTGTCGTAAAATGTACATTTATTTTGTAAAAGGTACAATTACACCTGAAGTTGAAACCGATATAATTAACCCTTTAGCTTTAGAATTTTACAATAACGGTTATGAAATTGCACCTATAATTAGAAAATTATTAGAAAGTAAACATTTTTATGATTTAGACGATTCTGATTCTACCAATGAAACTATCGGCGGGATGATAAAATCTCCATTGAATCAACTTTCAGAAATTTGTACTTTCTTGAAAGCAACTATTTCAAATCCGAATACCAGCGCCTACGACTATTATTACAAATTTTGGTCACTTTTCATCTACAATAGCTTTTTGACAGGATCGAATATGATGCTTTTCAATCCAGAAAATGTGGCGGGTCACCCCGCTTATTATCAAGCACCAGGTTTTGATAAAAATTGGATTTCTGCAACCAATTTAATTTCTAGATATCGTTTAGGGGAGTCATTGTTAGATGGAATTAACAGAATTAGTGGAAATGCCACAATAATTACTAAAATTAATATTTCAACAGTAATTAGAGACGGAAATATTATCTCTGTTGCTAGCGATCCTTTTATATTAACCTCTGAATTGTGTAACGCGCTTTTTGCTCAAAATCCAGATACCAATCGGGTAAACTATTTTATGAGTACTTTTTTACTTCAGGGGATGGCAAATTTTTATTGGACAAACGCTTGGAGTGATTATATAGCTACTGGGGTAAATACGGTGGTAGAATCAAGATTAAAATTATTGGTGACAAATATTTTGAGAGCACCAGAATCTCAAATGTTTTAATACTATAAAATATGAAAAGAAGAAATTTTATTCAGTTATCCGCATCGGCTTCAGCCTTATCGCTTTTGCCAACGGAAGTATTTGCATTATTTAAATCGGCAGGAATGTCTTCATGTCCAAATGTAAATGCAAAAAAAATAGTTTTGGTTCAATTATCTGGTGCAAATGATGGTTTAAACACTGTAATTCCTTTAAACCAATACGATACTTATGCCGCTTTACGTCCTAATATAAAATTAAATAATACTGGACAAATCAATGGAGTAATTAATTTAGATACCACTCTACCGTTGGCAAATCAGATTGGTATTCATCCTTCGTTAACGGGCTTTAAAAGTTTGTATGATCGCGGATTTATGCGTGTAATTCAAGGTGTTGGATATACATCCCAAGATAAATCTCACTTTAAATCAACTGATTTATGGTTAACAGGGGGAGATGGAACGGCTGCTAATAATGCACTTGATAGCGGATGGATTGGACGATTTTTAGAAAATTATTACAGTAATTTCTTAACTGCAAATTTTCCGTTAGGAATTCAATTGGGAAGTAGCGATAATTCATTAGGTTTTCATGGAGAAGTGGAACATGGCATGTCTATTAATATTAATGGACAGGATCCTGCTGGTTTTTATTCCGTATTAAATGGATTAGGTGGAGCACCGCCTACCTCAATTCCAAATTCAGAATATGGAGATTTAATCCGTTTTATAATGGCGAGTGATGCAGAAACAAATCTTTATGCTCAGAGTATTTCAACTGCTTTTAGTAGAGGAACCAATTCTACAAATGTAACCTATCCTTCAACTAGTTTGTCCAACCAATTAAAAACGGTAGCTAAATTTATCTCAGGTGGTTTACAGTCAAAGGTATATTTGGTAAAAATAGGTGGTTTTGACACTCATGATGTTCAAGTTGCTTCCAATACTACTACTCATTTAGGAACCCATGCGAATTTATTGACACAAGTTTCAGAAGCTATAAATGCTTTTATAACCGATTTGAATAATCAGAATTTAGGTGATGATGTAATTGCTGTTCCGTTTTCTGAATTCGGAAGAAAAGCAGGAGAAAATGGAAATTTAGGAACTGATCACGGAGAAATTGCTCCCATGTTCGTTTTTGGAAAATCGATAAATCCTGGAGTTTCAGGAACCAATATTAATCTTTCTGAAGCGGTTGCGGCTAACAATTTCCAAGTGCAAACGGTACAACACGATTACCGAAGAGTTTTTAGTACGATTCTTCAAGATTGGTTCGGAACGAGTAATCAAACATTAGATTTAACTTTCTATAATAATACTACGAATCAAGGGTACGCAAATAGTAAAGTTAACAATATGATAAAAACGGAATTTGCTGTTCCGCCAAATTGTTATGCTAATAGTTTGCTGTCTACAAACGACTTTGGAAATAGAAATGAGATAGTAGTTTACCCAAATCCAACGGTAGAAACGGTTAATATTAACTCCATTAATAATTCTATAAATGTAGTTTATGTGTATTCTTTAGACGGTAAATTAGTGGCAACTTACAGAAATCCAATGACTTCAGATAGTTATTCAATCGATGTTCAAAATTTAGCAACCGGAATTTACACCTTAAAAGTGGAAACCAATAACGGTAATTTTACCAAGAAAATAATTGTTCGCAGATAATTTAAATGGTGTAACTTTTTATTTTTACTCTTTTAAAGTATCTTTGTGAAAAATTTATTTTAAATGAATTATTTTTCTTCCGATTTTAAATTAGGAATCCTAGGTGGAGGTCAGTTAGGGAAAATGATGTTGTTTGATACTCGAAAATTCGACATTCAAACTTACGTTCTTGACCCGAGTAATGAAGCTCCTTGTAAAATAGCTTGTAATAAATTTTTTCAAGGAAATTTAATGGATTTTGATACCGTTTATAATTTCGGAAAACAGGTTGATGTTCTAACTTTTGAAATAGAATTGGTCAATCTTGAAGCTTTAGAAAAATTAGAAAGCGAAGGAATTAAAGTATTTCCATCTCCAAAAACACTTCGATTAATTCAGAATAAAGGAATTCAAAAAGATTTTTATTCCAATAACACTATTCCAACGGCCGTCTATAATAGATTTAAAAATTTAGAGGCACTTAAAGCGGACTCTCAAAATTTGAAATTACCATTTGTTTGGAAATGCACTGAATTTGGTTATGACGGTATGGGAGTAAAAATCATCCGAGACCTTACAGATTTAGATAATTTGCCGAACGTTGAATGTATTTCAGAAGAAATGATTCAGTTTAAGAATGAGTTGTCAGTAATTGTCTGTAGAAATGTGTCAGGAGAAATAAAAACGTACCCAGTTGTGGAAATGGAATTTCATCCTGAAGCAAACCAAGTAGAATACGTAATTTGTCCTGCACGAATTGAGGATAAAGTAGCCGAAAATGCTCGAACAATAGCTTTAAATGTATCTGAGAAATTCAATCATGTTGGACTTTTAGCCGTAGAAATGTTTCAAACCATAAATGATGAAATAATCGTTAATGAAGTAGCTCCCCGTCCACATAATTCTGGTCATCATACTATTGAAGCGAGTTATACTTCACAATTTGAAAACCACATCAGATCCATTTTAGATTTACCTTTAGGAAATACTGATAGTAAAGTAGCTGGAATAATGGTAAATTTGGTTGGTGAAGAAGGATTTTCTGGCAATGTAATTTATGAAAATATAGAAACTATAATGGGATGGAATGGAGTTACGCCTCATATTTACGGAAAAAAAGAAACGCGTCCTTTCCGAAAAATGGGACACGTGACTATAGTAAATGAGAATAGGGACGAAGCTAGAAAAATTGCCGAGAACGTAAAGAACACAATTAGAGTTATATCTAAAAATAAATAATATTATGAAAGTAGCCGTAATTATGGGAAGTATTTCCGACATGTTAGTAATGCAAGATGCAATTGACATTCTAAATGGTTTTGATATTGAAACTGAGGTAGATATTGTTTCGGCTCATAGAACTCCAGATAAATTGGTAGATTTTAGTAAAAATGCGCATCTTCGAGGGGTTACAGTGATTATTGCAGGTGCTGGTGGTGCTGCTCATTTACCTGGAATGGTAGCGTCAATGTCACCACTTCCAGTAATTGGGGTGCCTGTAAAATCTAGTAATTCTATTGATGGCTGGGATTCAGTTTTGTCTATTTTACAAATGCCAGGAGGTGTTCCTGTTGCAACCGTAGCTTTAAACGGAGCAAAAAATGCTGGAATTCTAGCTGCTCAAATTGTTGGAACGCAAGACAAATGTATACTAGATAAGATCATTTTATACAAAGAAGGTCTTAAAGATGCTGTAAATAAATCTTCAGAGAAACTTAAAAAATAATTTTCTTTCACATACAGACTTAGGCGCAAAGAAAAAATAAGATACGCTAAGAATCTTTAGTTGCTGCTACATTTTTGTGAATCTTGGCGAAATAAATGATAAAAAAATGAATATATTAACTCAATATTTCAATACAAAACACAATACAGCCCCTTTTTCTCAGATAAAAAATGAAGATTACCTTCCCGCAATAATTAAAGGAATCGAAATTGCAAAAGCTGAAATCGATTCAATTGCAAATAATTCCGAAACTCCTACTTTTGAAAATACAATCGAAGCTTTGGAATTTACTGGAGATATTTTGGATAGAACTTCAAGTATTTTCTTCAATCTGAATTCGGCAGAAACAAGCGATGAAATGCAAAAAATCGCTCAAGAAGTCTCTCCACTATTATCAGAATTTGGAAACGATGTTCGATTGAACGGAGCGTTATTTGAAAAAGTAAAAGCAGTTTATGATCAAAAGGAATCCCTTACTTTAAATACAGAACAGAAAACCCTTTTAGATAAAAAATACAAGAATTTTTCCAGAAATGGTGCGAATTTATCAGAAGATAAAAAAAGCAAATTACGAGAAATAGACCTGCAATTGTCAAAATTAAGTTTACAATTCGGTGAAAATGTGTTGGCAGAAACTCAAGCTTTTCAGTTGCACCTCACCGAGGAAAAAGAGCTTTCAGGATTGCCAGAAGGCACTATAGAAGCGGCTCAATCGTTGGCTAAAAGCCAAGATAAAGCAGGTTGGATTTTTACCCTAGATTATCCTAGTTATATTCCCTTTGTGACATACGCTGACAATAGGGAATTAAGAAAAAAAATGGCAATTGCTTTTGGGTCGAGGGGTTTTCAAAATAACGAATTCGACAATCAAGACATCGTTCTTAAAATTGCCAAATTGCGTTTTGATAGAGCGCAATTATTAGGTTATAAAACTCATGCGCATTATGTTTTGGAAGAACGCATGGCGCAAACACCAGAACAAGTAATTTCATTTTTAAATGATTTATTGGAAAAAGCTAAGCCAGCAGCTCTAAAAGAATTTGAAGACTTGTCAGCTTTTGCAAAGAAATTAGATGGTATTGATCAATTAGAAAAGTGGGATGGTGCGTATTATTCGGAAAAATTAAAGCAACAATTGTTTAATTTAGATGATGAAATTCTGAAACCATATTTCCAATTGGAGAAGGTTTTAGAAGGAGCATTTATGATCGCAGAAAGACTTTATGGAATCACTTTTAAAGAGATTTTTGATATCGACAAATACCACGAAGAAGTTAGAACCTTTGAAGTAAATGATAAAAATAATGAACTAGTTGCTGTTTTTTATGTGGACTTTTTTCCTAGAAAGGGTAAAAGAAATGGAGCTTGGATGACCTCGTTTAAGTCACAATATGTTTTAAATTACAAAAATGAAAGACCTCATATTTCCAATGTTTGTAATTTTACAAGGCCAACAGAAACAAAACCTTCCTTGTTGACTTTTAATGAAGTTACCACTTTATTTCATGAATTTGGTCACGGTTTACATGGAATTTTGGCAAATACTGTTTATCCAAGTTTGTCAGGAACAAGTGTTTTTTGGGATTTTGTAGAATTGCCAAGTCAAATAATGGAAAACTGGTGTTATGAAACAGAAGCCTTGGCTTTATTTGCAAATCATTACCAAACCAACGAATTGATTCCAATGGAATTAGTTCAAAGAATCAAAGAAAGCGCTAGTTTTCAAGAAGGAATGGCAACGTTGCGCCAATTGAGTTTCGGATTATTAGATATGGGCTGGCACGGTCAAGATCCAACGGCTATTTCTAATGTAAAAACCTTTGAAACTCAACAATTTTCTGCAACTCAATTGTATCCGGATGTTATAGATAACGCAATGAGTACTGCATTTTCACACATTTTTCAAGGGGGTTATTCTTCAGGATATTATAGTTATAAGTGGGCTGAGGTTCTCGATGCAGATGCGTTTGCGTATTTTCAAGAAAAGGGAATTTTTAATTCAGAAGTAGCTACTAAATTTAAAGACAATATTCTTTCTAAAGGCGGAACGGAACACCCAATGGTTTTGTATAAGCGATTTAGAGGTCAAGAACCACAACCTGATGCACTGTTAAAAAGAGCTGGATTGTTATAAATGCCATTACCGGAGTGAAAACTTCGGTTTTTTATTTTGAGAATAAATACAAAAGCCACCAAACAATTGGTATACTTTCTACCCAAAAATCAGTGAAATATTTTGATCGATTTTCATTAGAATAAAACATAAAAAAACCAATCACAATTGCAATTACAGAATTCATAAGCAATTCTAAATATTGATTATTGAAATTGGCATTGAAAAATCCTAAACCAATAAATAAAATCAACAAAACGAATCCGAGATTTTTAGTTTTTGCAACCCCAATTTGTTGAGGCACCGTTTTTAAATGTGGATCGTCATTTCTCAAATCTTTTATCTCAAATATTAATATTAAGGAAAATATCAGAAGTAATCTCTGAATGATTAGTATTCCTATTTGGAAATCTATTTTATAATCGCAATTAATTATTGGTAGAAATAATGTCACGCCAACCCAGCAAATAGCAACGATGTAAATTTTAATTCCCGCCCAATTTCTAGCATTTTTTTTATTTGGAAAAAAGGGTAAGGTATATAATATGGTCAATATTAAAATTAAAGCCGCAATAATTTTTGTAATTTTTTGAAGCTCCAAGAAGTAATAAATTCCAATAAATATTGAAAAGAAACTCAATCCGGTGATTGCTTTCAATTTCCAACTCATTTTGTTTTTTTTGGATCGAGCCAAAGCATCAAATTTTACAAAATTATATCCTGCAATTGTTCCGAAAAACGCAAATAAAGCAACAGAATAATTTATAGAAATGTTTAAGATTAAGTAAGTGCAATTTACAAGTGCAAAACACGACAAAGCAACATGAACACTTGAATCGAGGTAAAAATCAAAAAGTGGTTTAAAAGGCTTCATTAAACAAAAATAATTAAACTGTTAATAACAATTACTTTTAGTTGAAAAATACTTATAATTTGGGGGTAAAAACCCCTAATTTTTTGAATATAATCCATAAATTTGCACTTCTAAATATCATCAACACTTTTACTACAAAATATGAAAACAGATGCTTTTGCTTTAAGACATATTGGACCAAATGAAAAGGAGCTTCAACATATGCTAAAAACAATTGGTGCCAAGTCACTTGATCAATTGATACTTGAAACACTTCCTGCTGATATTCGATTAAAAAGACCCTTAAATTTAGCGCCTGCAATGACAGAATATGAATTTTCAAATCATATTGCTGAATTGGGAAATAAAAATAAAGTGTTTAAAACCTATATTGGTTTAGGATACAATCAAGCAATTGTTCCGGCAGTTATTCAAAGAAATATTTTCGAAAATCCTGGGTGGTACACCGCTTATACACCTTATCAAGCCGAGATTGCTCAAGGACGTTTGGAAGCGATTTTGAATTTTCAAACCATGGTTATTGAATTAACTGGAATGGAAATTGCAAATGCCTCTTTGCTGGATGAAGGAACTGCAGCTGCTGAAGCCATGGCACTTTTATATGATGTTAGAACTCGTGATCAAAAGAAAAACAATACCTGCAAATTCTTCGTTTCTGAAGAAATTTTGCCTCAAACATTATCAGTATTAATTACACGTGCAGCTCCTATTGGAGTGGATTTGGTTGTTGGAAATCACGAAACTTTTGATTTCTCAAATGATTATTATGGTGCAATTTTACAATATCCAGGTAAATTTGGACAAATTCATGATTATGCTTCATTTATTGCAAAAGCGAAGGAGAACGAAATAAAGGTTGCAGTTGCGGCTGATATTTTAAGTCTTGTTAAATTAACTCCTCCCGGAGAAATGGGGGCAGATGTTGTTTTAGGAACTTCACAACGTTTTGGAATTCCATTGGGTTATGGTGGTCCACACGCTGCTTTTTTTGCTACAAAAGACGAATACAAAAGAAGTATGCCAGGACGAATCATCGGTGTTACTGTAGATACTAATGGGAATCGTGCTTTAAGAATGGCTTTGCAAACTCGTGAACAACATATTAAAAGAGACAAAGCGACATCTAATATTTGTACAGCACAAGTTTTATTATCGGTTATGGCGGGAATGTATTCTGTTTATCACGGACCAAAAGGCTTAAAATATATTGCAAATAAAGTTCATGCTTCGGCAGCAACATTAGCAAATGAGTTAAAGAAATTAGGTTATGAACAAACCAATAATGCTTTTTTTGACACTATTGTTGTAAAAGCAGATACTAAGAAAGTAAATGAATTGGCTTTGCAAAATGAAATTAACTTCTATTATATCGACGATACTTCAGTTTCAATTTCATTAAATGAAACTACTAGTATTTCAGATTTAAATAAAATTATTTCAATTTTTGCTGCTGCAAATGGAACTCAAGCTACACTAATTCAAGAATTAACAACTACCAATCATTTTCCGGAACAATTAGAAAGAACTTCTGAATTTTTAAAACACGAAGTTTTCAATAGATATCATTCAGAATCTGCAATGATGCGTTACATTAAAATGTTAGAAAGAAAAGATTTGGCTTTGAATCATTCTATGATTTCTCTTGGTTCTTGTACAATGAAATTGAATGCAGCAGCTGAAATGTTGCCTTTGAGTAATCCAATGTGGAATAATATCCACCCTTTTGTACCATTTGAACAAGCAAAGGGTTATAAAGAAATGTTGACTAAATTAGAACAACAATTAAATGAAATAACTGGTTTTGCTGGAACAACTTTACAACCCAATTCTGGCGCTCAAGGAGAATATGCCGGATTGATGGTTATTCGTGCTTACCATCAATCACGTGGAGATCACCATAGAAACATTGCTTTGATCCCATCTTCAGCTCACGGAACAAATCCTGCTTCTGCTGCGATGGCAGGTATGAAAGTTATTGTTACTAAAACACTTGAAAACGGAAATATTGATGTGGATGATTTGCGAGAAAAAGCAATTTTATACAAAGACGAGCTGTCTTGTTTAATGGTAACTTATCCATCTACTCATGGAGTTTTTGAAAGTGCCATTCGAGAAATTACTCAAATAATTCACGATAATGGAGGTCAAGTTTATATGGATGGTGCCAATATGAATGCACAAGTAGGATTAACAAATCCAGCTACAATTGGTGCCGATGTTTGTCACTTGAATCTTCATAAAACATTTGCAATTCCG
>CALPMA020000065.1 GCA_943324545.2 Chitinophaga pinensis | reverse complement strand
TTAATTACAGATGGAAACCAGACTTCTGGAAACGATTTTGTTTTTTCTTTTGATTCAAATAATAAGGTTTACCCTATTGCTGTAGGAGATACAACCACTAATTTAGATTTAAGGATTAATAAGTTGAATGCAAATAAATATGCTTTTCATAAAAATAAATTTCCAGTAGAGATATTTCTTAATTATTCGGGAACGAAAGCAATATCATCAAATTTTTCAATATCTCAAGGAAATACCATTTTAAATTCTAAAGTGGTTTCTTTTTCACCTTCTAAGAAATCGGTTGTTATTTCAGTGCTTTTACCAGCAGATAAAATTGGTCTACAAGTTTATAAAGCAAGTATAAGTTCAAGAGAAAAAGAGAAAAATACGTACAATAACAATTATAATTTTGCTGTAGAAGTTATTGATCAAAAAACGGAAATAGCTATAATATCCTCTTTTAATCATCCCGATTTGGGTTCTTTGAAGCACGCAATTGAAAGTAATGTTCAGCGAAAAGTAACTCTTCTTAAACCTAAAGATATCAATGATTTAAGTAAATACAATATTGCAATTTTGTACCAACCAACTATTGAGTTTAAATCCTTTTTCGAAAAAAATAAAGATTTTAGAATAAACACCTTTATAATTACTGGTACAAAGACGGATTTTAACTATTTGAACCAACAACAAATGGATTTGGTTTTTAAAATGAGTTCGCAATCTGAAAATTATATTGCAGAATTTAAAGAAGATTTTAATTTATTTGCTTTAGACGATATTGGATTTAGTCAATTCCCCCCTTTAGAAAATCCTTTCGGAATTATAACCACCTCATCAAATGTGAATGTATTATTAGGTTCAACTATTAGAAATTTGAATACTAATTCACCCTTATTAGCATTTTCTGAAAACCTAGGAAAAAGAACTGCTTATTTATTGGGAGAAAACAGTTGGAAGTGGCGTTTACAAAGCCATGTAAATACAAAGTCTTATGAAAAATACGATACTTTTATAGATAAAACGATTCAGTATTTAGCTACAAATGCCTCAAAGAAATCATTAGTTGTTAATTATGATGGTTTTTACTACTCAGGTGAAGCCATAGAAATTTCTGCTCAATATTTCAATAAAAACTACGAATTTGATGATAAAGCCAATTTGAATATTACTATTGTAAATAGAATATCAAAGGTTAAAAAATCATATGATTTGTTGAAAACTAATACCGATTATAAAGTGAATTTAGTCGGATTAGTAGTTGGTAAATACGACTTTGTAGTTAAGGAATTAAAATCAAATTCAGTATACAATGGTTATTTTGAAATATTAGATTTTGATATTGAAAAGCAATTTGTAAATCCTGATTTATCAAAATTAAATCAAGTAGCAAATCAAACTAAAGGTCAATTAGTATTTCCCGATAAAGTTGATTTATTAATTAAATCACTTTTAGAAAATGAGGAATATAAATCAGTTCAAAAATCAATCATTAAGAAAATCCCTTTAATAGATTGGATTTGGATGCTAATGATACTAATTATTTGTTTAGCTTCCGAATGGTTTATTCGAAAATACAATGGAATGTTGTAAACTATTTTTGATATTTTTTATTCTTTAGCATTTCCGAAGCCGTTTGATAATAGGAAATGGTTTCGTTTTCTAAATCTTTTCTTGGAATCGTAATAACCTTTTGATCATAATATAGTTGAAATTCACTTGCTACTTTTGGATTTGGAATTAAAGCTAATTGTAATTGTTTCACTTCCTGTTTCGGGGAAATAATCGTTAAAATATTATCTTTAATTAGTCCTAAATTTTGATATGTTGCAATTAAAGCTCTTGGTTTATAATCTGCTTTTAATACATCTTGACCGTAAAATTTACTTTGATAATTAAAATTTAACAATCCAAAAAGAGTTGGCATTATATCAATTTGAGACATCAAAATATTAAAATGAGATGGTTGTATAAATCCTGGGCTAAAAATCATAGCTGGAATTCGATATTTATCAACAGGAAGTTCAGTTTTCCCTGAACTTGATGCGCAGTGATCAGCAATTATTACAAAAACGGTGTTGGCAAACCAAGGCTGTTTTTCAGCTAATTTAAAAAATTCTCTCATTGCATAATCGGTATATTTAACTCCGCCTTCTCTTGATTTAGCATCGCCTGGAATATCAATTTTACCATTAGGATAGGTAAATGGTCTATGATTACTAACTGTCATGATGTGATTAAAAAACGGTTTGTTTTGTTTGAATTCAGAATTCATTACTTTTATTGCTTTGTAGTACATGTCTTCATCACAAACACCCCAAATATTTTGAAAAGTAATTTCATTGGGTTTAAACGTTTTTTTATCTACAATATCATACCCATTGCCGCTGAAGAAATCTTGCATATTATCAAAAAAAGCATCTCCTCCATAAAGATATTTTACTTGGTACCCTTTTTGTTTAAAGACACTTCCAGTTGAAAATTTTTCTTTATTGTCTTCCCGTTTTACAACGCTTTCACCTGCAGTAGGAGGTAAGCACAATGTTACCGCTTCCAGTCCTCGAACCGTTCTGTTTCCAACTGCATATAAATTGGAAAACACCATACTTTTTGTTGCCAAACTATCTAAAAAGGGAGTGATTTTTCCTTCGTTTCCATACATTTTCATAAACTCAGCACTATAACTTTCAATAGTAATTAAAACTACGTTTTTATGAATTTCTGGATAATTACTTTTAATACCTCTTAAAGTAGACTCATTTTGCGAACCAGAAATTTGATTGTGTAAAATAGAATAGGCTTGATTGTTTGGAATAGTTTTATAAAATTTAAAATAATCCAATTCACTATTCATGAAGGCTTTATAAAACTTATAAATTCCATTGGATTGTAGCTCATTAGCGAAAATATTTTCTGAGTTTTCTTTATTTGAAAGATTTGGAACAGCGAACAAGGCAACAGCAAATAATGCGAAATAAACTCCTAAAATTTTAAGTTTTTCTGAGAAAGAAGGAATTTCCTCAATATAATTTTTCGAATTTTTAACTATAAAATAGGTGACAACTCCAGCTGTAAAATACAACACTGAAAACAATGGAATTACAGGATAAGACTGCATAATATTTCCGATAACTTCATTGGTATAAACCAAATAATCTACAGCAATAAAGTTAAATCTAACACCAAATTCATTCCAAAAAAAGTATTCACTAATTGAAGTTTGAAGTAGGATTGCTACAAATAGAAAAATAACAAAACTGAACAACCAATATCTAATTTTTGTACGATATTTTGGTAAGAACAATAATAATCCAAATAAGAATGTTTTTATTGCTACAAAAATAAAACCAATTTCTGGAAGAACTCCTCCGTATTCATTAAGAATTGTATTAAAAAATTTAACATAGATTAGTAAAGAAACAAACATACCAAAAATGATATATCCGTATGGTTTTATATATTTTGAATTGGATATAAAAATAAGATACAACCACAAAAATGCACTTGCAATTATAAAAATAAATAAGTCGGATAGAAATCCTAAAGTAAATATTTTAATCGTTTCAATAATTGAAAACGAAGCTTGTGTTATTGGATGAAAAATTAAAATTGAACGTAAAAAGAAGTTAATAACTAAATAAAATATAGCAAGAGTATAAAAAGGCGAAGTTTTTCTTAAAAAAGTCATGATGATAATTTTCACAAAAATAAGGAAATTTAAACAACATTAGAATTCAATTAAATTAAATGCAATTGTATTTATATAAATTAAAAGTAAATCTTATTTAGTTTTATCAAATTATCGATCAATTAAAGTTAATTTTGTATTTTAAAAATCATAATCAATATGGATATAAGCAAACTAAAATCACAATTACAGACAGAAGTTGACACTGCATTTCTTTATTCTAGCATTGCATTAATTCAATCGGATGAAAATTTAAGCCGAGTATTAAATAGTTTGGCAGATATTGAAAAAGGTCATGCCAATCATATGATGAGAAAAGTCAATGAATTGGAGCCAAATTATGAAATGCCGAAACCTTCATCTAGAGCAAAATTCCAATTAAGAGTTGGTAAATTATTTGGCTACTCCACAATAATTATTAGTTTATCTAGTATCGAAAAGCAATTTGCTTTGAATTCAATTAAAAACAAAATTGAAAGTGGAGAAAAACCAAGTGGTTTTGAACACAATCATTTGAAAATTATTGAAGCGGTTAATAATAATAAAGCCTTAATTGTTTCTGGTGGATTACTGTCTAAATTCGAAAGCAGACATAAATCAGTTGGTGGCAACGCACTTAGAGCAGCTGTTTTAGGATCTAATGATGGATTGGTTTCGAATATGAGTTTGGTGATGGGAGTGGCAGGAGCTGCAGTTTCTAATAATACAATTTTGTTAACTGGAATTGCAGGTTTAATGGCGGGATCCATTTCAATGGCGCTAGGGGAGTGGCTATCAGTGCAAAGTTCGAGAGAATTAAACCAACGCCAAATTGATTTGGAAATGGAAGAATTAGAGGCTTCTCCTGAAGAAGAAAAAAAGGAATTGGTTTTGTTGTATCAAGCAAAGGGAATGAGTATTGAAGAAGCTAAAAAATTAGCTGATAAAGCATTTGAAACTCCACAAACTGCAATTGATGCAATTATTAAAGAAGAATTAGGAATTGATAAGGAAGATTTAGGAGGTTCAGCTTGGGAAGCTGCTATTGCCTCCTTTTTATTATTTTCAATTGGTGCTATTATCCCTCTATACCCATTTATTATTTTAGACGGTCAAAATGCTATAGTTTTAAGTATTATTAGTAGTGTTATTGGACTTTTTGGAATTGGAGCCGCAATAACATTGTTAACAGGTAAAGGAATTTTATACTCAGGATTCCGTCAAGTAGCTTTTGGATTGACTGCAGCAGCAGTTACTTATGGTATAGGGACATTGATAGGAGTTTCATTAGCTGGATAAAAGAGATAATTAATATATGATATTTATGATCTTTTTATCTTAAATCTAAGCTATATTTACAATAAATTAATAAAACAAATTTACTATGAACGATGCACATTTACACCTATTGGTGAATCATTTCCCAATAATAGGAACCATTTTCGGGTTAGGAATACTAATTTCAGGAATGCTATTTAAAAACAATTCGATTAAAAACACTGCCTATGTTTTATTTATTGTTGCTGCTATTTTTTCGGCGTTTAGCATGGGAACAGGAGAAGGAGCTGAAGAATTAGTTGAAGATCTACCAAATATTGGAAAACAAATAATTCACGAACACGAAGAAATTGCTGAAAAATTTGCAATTTTGATGTATGCAACAGGACTATTTGGATTATTGTCCTTATATACCTCAATTAAAAATCATAAATTAGCGAAGACACTTTCTTTTATTACGTTAGTTTTTGCATTATTTGCTGCGGTTTTTGCAAAAAGTGTTGGTACAACAGGTGGTGAAATTCGACATACAGAAATTAGAACCAATTTGGGTGCAGATTCAAATGAAAATTCAACAAGCGTAAATAATGAAAAAGACGAAGACTAATTAATTTCCAGGTTCATCTAATATCTGGACTTGGGATTTTAATCTCTCAATAAGCATTGTAATAATTCTCTTATTCAATGCAGAAGCATTTTTTGAGTATTTTATATATTCCTCAATTTTAAATAAACCAATTGTAATTCCAATTAACAAGTTTCTAAACTTATTATCGTTCAGAATTGTCTTTTCAATATATACTAACTTTTTTTCGATTGAAAATTCACCAAAAGGCAATTTGTTTTTTAAAATATAATATTTAAAAATTTCAATATAAAGATCGTTTTGTAATTTCAAAATCGGCCTTAAAGATTGATTTTGAAATAATTCTTCCTCAGATGTTTGAGAATTAATTTCTCCTAACGTTTCCCCACGAAAAGTATTGATAAAATGTTCTCTATTGCTCATGATTTTTTAATTAATAAGTAGCGATCTAATTTATGAAATCTATGTATAATAAAATGTAATTATATATTGTATTTTTGTAAAAAAAATAAGATAATGAGATTCCATACGCGTAAATGGGTAAAACCTGAAGATTTAAATCCAAACGGAACTTTATTTGGTGGTAAATTATTGGCTTGGATTGATGAAGAATTAGCTCTTTATTCAATTATCCAATTAGAAAATAGTCGAGTTGTAACCAAATATATGTCGGAAATTAATTTTAGAAGTTCTGCTAAACAAGGCGATATAATTGAAATTGGTATTGACGTTGTTAAGTTTGGAAATTCTTCATTAACTTTAAAATGTGAAGCTAGAAATATGATGACTAGAGAAACAATTATCACGATAGATTCAACCACAATGGTAAGTTTAGGTGAAGATGGTAAACCAAAGCCTCATGGTAAAACTCAAATTGAATACGTTGCTGATCGATTGAAATAATCTATTTAGTTACATCAATCGTATTGGTCATTTCACAAATCTCCAAATCAAAATACTTAATTGAAGCGAATATATGGTCAAAAATATCTGACATGATGTATTCGTAATTTTCAAATTTTTTGTCGTTAGAAAAAGCATAAATTTCTAATGGAATTCCGTTTTGCGTAGGCTGCAATTGACGACATAAAAGAATCATATCTTTATTAAGGCCTGGATGGTTATGCAAATATTGTGTAATATATTTTCTAAACAAACCAAAATTGGTCATATTTCTTCCATTTATTGCAATAGTTTTATCCACATTATGATTTGAATTGTACTTTACAATTTCATCTTGTCGATGCTGAATGTAGGAAGTTAGTAATTGTATTTTCTTTAAGTTTTCAATTTCTTGATCTTTCATAAATCGGATGCTACTGGCTTTAATTAAAACGTATCTTTTAATTCTTCTTCCATCTGAATTCAACATACCACGCCAATTTCGGAAAGAATCTGAAATCATACTATACGTTGGAATGGTTGTCGTTGTATTATCAAAATTCCTAACTTTTACAGTAGCCAAATTGATTTCTGTCACATCTCCGTCGGCACCAAATTTATCGAAAGTAATCCAATCTCCAATTCGGACCATGTCGTTTAAAGAAACTTGAACACTGGCTACAAAACCAAGAATAGTGTCTCTAAAAATTAAAATAATTACTGCTGAAATAGCCCCTAAAATTGCAAGAAGATTTTTAGTGTCAATATCAAAAATTTCAGATACAATAATTATAGTTCCAAAAATCCATAAAACAATCATTATCACCTGTATGTAACTATCTATTGGCTTATCGCTATATTTTGGATCCTGTTTTAAATAATCTCTAATGGCATTGAAAATGGTTCTGATGATCCAAAGTATCAGCAAAACAATATAAACTCCAACTAATTTTCCAAAAATAGTTTCCCAATAAACGAAGTCGTTAAGAATTATTGGTACTGCTTTATAAATAAATAACAATGGGATTAAATGTGCTATATATTTAGCAGTTTTATTAGTAACTAATAAATCGTCGAATTTTGTCTTGGTTTTTCTAGCAATAAATATCATTGCAGTTACCAAAACAATTCTAAATATTATATAAATGGAATAGGCTAGTGCACAAAGTAATATGGAGTTAACAAGTACGCTAACATAGGAAGCAATTGATGGATTAAATCCAATTTTTAATAATAAATAATTACACCAGCTGAATATTGATTCTATTATTTTAATCATATTTTATATATTTTCTTTCGATATAAAAAGTTGCAAATGGAAGGAGGGAAGCTAATAATACAATTCCTAAGTATTTTAAATTCCAATTTTGAGATTTTCTAATTACCATAGCTATTAGTACATATCCAATAAATAGTATACCATGAGACATGCCAATTGGATACAATAATTGATGATACAATTCAAAATTATTTGGTTTAATTAATAACATATTTGAAAATAATGCCAAATAAGAAATACCTTCTAGAATTGCAATTGCTTTAAAAATTTTAACCATATTATTAAAAATTACAATTACAAATTTAATTAATATCACTCATTAATTTACATTGTTCTAAAAAGTAATTTAAATTTGTGAAAATAAAAATAGTAGAATGAGTAAAAGAGATTTAAAGAAATACCTAAACGAACTCAATAAAGAGCAATTAGAAGAGCAAATTGTTACCTTATATGATAAATTTCCTGTAGTAAAAACTTTTTACGATTTTGTGTTTAAACCCAATGAAATTAAATTGTTACGAGAATTTAAGTTTAAAGTTTCGAACGAGTATTATCCTGTAAAAAGCAAAAAAGTGAAAGCCAGAAGATCGGTAGCACAAAAAATGATAAAACATTTTATTTGCCTTGGTGTTGATCCATTTGTAATTGCTGATTCAATGTTGTATTCTATTGAAATTGGTCAGACCTATTCTTCAGAAAAAGAGATTAAGCAGGATTTATTTTTCAAAAGCATGTTAAATTCTTTCCAACAAGCAATTAGTTTTATAATTGAAAATGGAATTTTATATGACTTTAAATATAGGGTGGAGGCGATAAGGGCAGAAGCTGAAAGCCAAGAATGGTTTAACTTATTTGAATTTAATGCTATTGTTGAAAAACTTGATTATTAAGAAAAAACTAAAATATAAATTCAATATGCTTAAATAAACCTTTTTTAAACGTATTTTTGCAAAAATTACATTTTTAAAAATGCCGCATAAAGATTTAGATATTGAAATTGAAGATAAGAAAGAACTTTACGGATATCAACAAACTGATATTGACGTCATTTTTGAGCGTTTAGATAATGCCCCAAGCAATCATCATTTATTGTATCAATTACCAACAGGAGGAGGGAAGACCGTAATTTTTTCTGAAATTGTACGACAGTATATTGCCAAACACGATAAAAAAGTGGTTGTTTTAACACATCGAATAGAATTATGTAAGCAAACTTCAAAAATGCTTAAAGGTTTCGACGTAAAAAACAAAATAATCAACAGTAATATTAAAGAATTACCCGATCAAAATGACTATTCATGCTTTGTGGCTATGGTTGAAACGTTAAAAAATCGTATAAATGATGAAAAGTTACATCTTGATAATATTGGTCTGGTAATTATTGATGAAGCGCATTATAACTCCTTCCGAAAATTATTTAGTTCCTTTAAAAATTCATTTATTCTTGGTGTAACCGCAACTCCTTTAAGTTCCAATGTTAAATTACCAATGAATGAAAACTACGATGAATTAATTGTAGGCGATACCATTGCTTCATTAATTGACAAAGGATTTTTGGCAAAAGCTATTACTTACAGTTATGATGTAGGATTAACTTCTTTAAAAGTTGGAATTAATGGTGATTATACTGTAAAATCATCCGATGATCTGTATTCAAATATGGTAATGCAAGAAAAATTATTGCATGCTTATACTGAGAAATCACTAGGAAAAAAAACGCTAATTTTCAATAATGGAATCAATACTTCGCTTTTTGTTTATGAAACGTTTAAAGAAGCTGGTTATGAAATTCGCCATCTAGATAATACTTGCAGTGCTGAGGAAAGGAAAGAAATACTTAACTGGTTTAAGAAAAAACCAGATGCAATTTTAACATCAGTTGGAATTTTAACTACTGGTTTTGATGAACCAACAGTGGAAACAATAATATTGAATAGAGCTACAAAATCATTGACTTTATATTACCAAATGATCGGTCGTGGCTCAAGAAAGTTACCAAATAAAGAAACATTTGTTGTAATCGATTTAGGAAATAACGCCGCCCGATTTGGACTTTGGAGCGAACCAATTGATTGGCAACATATTTTTAGATCTCCCGAGTATTATCTTGAAAATCTTCGTGATGATCTTGAAATTGAAAGATATTTTAAATACCATATGCCTGCAGAATTAAGACTTAGATTTAAAAATTCTTCAGAAGTAACTTTTGATATTGTTGAAGAGCATAAAAAAATAATTGCAGCAAATCTTCGATCTAAAATAGTTTTAGAACGTTCTCTAGAGCAACATACCTTAATGTGTGTAGATAATTCTGAAAATTTAAGAGAAGCTAAAATTCTTGCCCGTGAACTCCATGATGATATAGAGTGCAGAATGAAAAGATACGCCTCTTGTTTAAGTCATTGTTCAAAAAATTATCGGGAATGGTTAGTTGAAGATTATAAGATTAAATTGAATCTATTAATTGGAAAGAAAATTAGAGAGTCATTATTTGATTAAAATATATAATTTTATTATTTATATAAATAATTATAATATACTGATTTTTAGTAATTTAAAATAAATAATAAATTATGTCAAAACATTTTATAGCACTTGGGGTTTCAAAAGAAATTGTAAAAACGCTTACAGATATAAATATTGAAATTCCAACAGAAATTCAAACAAAATCAATCCCTCTAATTCTTAATGATAAGCATGATTTTGTAGGGTTAGCAAAAACAGGGACGGGTAAGACCGCCGCTTTTGGCTTACCTTTACTACAATTAATTGATTCTAAATCACCTACTATTCAAGTAGTAATTTTAGTTCCAACACGGGAGCTAGGCCAACAAATATTAAGTAATTTCAATCAATTTTCTAAATATTTACCCGAGATTTCAATCACCTCTGTTTGTGGAGGAACCCCAATAAAACCTCAAATTGAGCAATTAAAAGCAGTGAATCACATTGTTATTGCAACACCTGGACGATTAATTGATTTAATCCAAAGAAAAGCAATCAACATAAAGAAAACAAATTATTTAGTTCTTGACGAAGCTGATGAAATGGTAACGGTACTAAAAGAAGGATTGGATGAAATTGTAGTTGAATTACCTATAAATAGAAGGACTTTATTATTTTCAGCAACGATGTCAGGATCAATAAAACAGTTGATTCAGAATTATTTGTCCAAAAAGGTAACTCAAATTAGCGCCAATATGGAAACTGTTGGCAATCAAGGAATAGATCATCAATATATTGTGGTAGATCCAATTGAAAAATTAGATATTCTAATGCATTTTCTAAATTCAAAAGAAGGAGAACGTGGAATTATATTTTGTAAAACAAAGGCTGCAGTCAATAAACTAGCAAAAAATCTTGCAATAAATAGATTTTCATCCGGAGCAATTCATGGAAGTTTAACACAGCCCATTCGTGATAGAATTATGGGGCAGTTTCGTGAAGGTCACATTAATATACTTGTAGCTACTGATTTAGCAGCTCGCGGAATTGACGTTCAGGAAATTAGCTTTGTCGTTAATTATCATTTACCGGATACATTTGAAACCTATGTACACAGAAGCGGAAGAACAGCTAGAGCTGGAGCAAAAGGACTATCATTGACAGTATTACAAAATGAAGAAGTTAGCGAGATTCCATTATTTGAAAAAGAATTGGGAATTCAATTCAATTTGATAAATAAACCAAATGCAACCAGTATTGAAGAAAACAATACAATACTATGGGCTAAACAAATATTCAAAACCAAACCAAACCACGCATTAGATTCTGAATTTAAGAATAAAATCAAAACTATTTTTCATCATCTAACTAAGGAAGAGCTCATTGATAAAATCTTAGCAAACTACTTATTACAAAATAAAAAAATGCCTAATAATAAGCTGAAATAATAATTAAAAACTCTTCTTATTTAAATAACAGTTGAATACTTTTAATTTTTTTTCTTTGCTATGTTAGGATAATTTTCCTCTTTTTGTTTTTTACTTGAATACAAAATACCCCAAACTGTAAAAAACATATATATTGAAAAAATTATTCCACCAACTATAAAAAAGCCAATACTCATTTAATTTTATATATTTAATTTAATTATGTTTATGATTATACTATTATTTAGTTCAATTAAGTATATTGTATATACAATATACTTAATTGAACTATAATTTATATTATGTAAAATAGAAAATTTAATAAATACACCTACTA
>CALPMA020000064.1 GCA_943324545.2 Chitinophaga pinensis | reverse complement strand
CATCATTTCAACTGAAGTTAATAAAAAGGAATATGAAGTTATTAAAGGAGATACAATGTATTCAATTTCCAAGAAATTCAATATTTCTATTGATGATTTAAAGTCAAAAAACAATATTTCCGACAATACAATTTCTGTCGGGCAGGTATTAATTATAGAATAAATTCAATAATATAAAATGGTATACAAAAGAAGCAGCGCACTATTTGCAGAAGCAGAAAAAGTAATTCCAGGAGGTGTAAATTCACCTGTTAGAGCATTTAAAGCGGTTGGAGGAACACCGATATTTGCGAAAAGCGCTAAAGGAGCCTACGTTTTTGATGAGGACGGAAATCGATACATAGATTATATTAATTCATGGGGGCCTATGGTTTTAGGTCATGCCTATCCACCCGTAGTTAATGCGGTAATTGAGAAAGCCAAACTGGGTACTTCATTTGGTATGCCAACAGAAATGGAAACTCAAATTGCAGCTTTAGCGATAAAAATGGTTCCTGGAATTGATAAAATTCGTTTTGTAAATTCTGGAACAGAAGCTTGTATGAGTGCTATTCGTTTGGCTCGTGGATATACCAAAAAAGATAAAATTATAAAATTTGCTGGTTGTTATCATGGCCATTCGGATTCCTTTTTGATTCAAGCTGGGAGTGGTGCAGTAACTTTTGGATCGCCAAATAGTCCTGGGGTTACTCAAGGAACCGCAAAAGATACTTTGCTAGCGAAGTACAATGATATTGAAAGTGTAAATGCCCTTGTGAACGCTAATTTAGGAGAAATTGCAGCAATTATTATTGAACCTGTGGCTGGAAATATGGGTTGTATTCCACCAAAAGAAGGTTTTTTAGAAGCGTTACGACAAATTTGTAACGAGAATAACATCTTGTTAATTTTTGATGAAGTTATGACTGGCTTCCGAATGGCAAGAGGTGGGGTTCAGGAATTGCTAAATGTTAAATCAGATATTGTCACCTTTGGAAAAGTAATTGGCGGTGGATTACCAGTAGGAGCTTTTGCTGCAAGAGCCGAAATTATGAATTATTTAGCTCCTTTAGGGCCAGTTTATCAAGCGGGAACATTATCAGGAAATCCATTAGCTATGGCAGCTGGATTGGCTATGTTAAATGCTTTGGAAGAAGATCAATCTGTATTCCAAAGACTCTCAGACAAGACCATCTATTTAGAAAAGGGAATTCATAAAGCGCTTTCTACCAGCGGAATTGCATTTACTATCAATCGACTTGGATCTATGATTTCTGTTCATTTTGATGCGAATCCCGTTGTTGATTTTCAAACAGCTTCAAAAGGAGATAATCAAACTTTCAAGAATTTCTTTCACGGCTTATTAGAACAGGGAGTTTATATTGCGCCCTCAGCCTATGAAACTTGGTTTATTTCCGATGCTTTAACCTATGAAGATTTAGATTATACTATTTACGCAATTGATAAAGTTGCCAAAACATTGTAATAAAGAAAGGGCTTTCATTTGAAAGCCCTTTCTTTATTCAATAAATTGAAGAAATTATTTTTCAAAAGCATCAGTGCTCAACAATTGGTTGTAAAGAGCGGTATTGGCTTTTAATCTTTCAAGTTGAATGTAGTCAATTGTAGCCTCAATTTTTAAACCTACAATTCTTGACATTTCTTTTTTACTCTCATTAGTTTCTGTAGAACTTTGCATTTTTTCATGTTTCATTTCAAATAAATTTGAAAATGCAATAGTTAAATTTTCGTCAAGTCCTAAAAACTCAGAAATGGCAATTCCATCTTTTTTACCAGCCTCTGCAGGAGTAAGTTTAATTACTTCTTTAGTAGTTTCAGAGGAAGAATTTTTTCTCTTGTTTTGAGCATTTGCAGTTATGCTAACAGCGAACATTAAAATACATGCAATTATTATTTTTTTCATGAGAATTGATTTAAATTGGATTCAAATCTAAATTATTTTTCTTAAACAAAAAAATAAAAAAAAATATATATTAAATTTTTCTACTTTTTGTCCTTGATTGTTATTTATTTAGAATTACTTTCTTAACTGTTTTATTGTTATCATTTTCAATGGTAAGAAGATAAACTCCACTTTGTAAATTTTCAATATTGATAATTTCATGAGTATTATTTGTTGAAGTCTCCATTACAAACCTTCCTTGAATATCATAGAGTTTTAATTTTGATGTACCAACAGCATTAGGAATATCAATATTTAATACATCTTTCGTTGGGTTTGGATAAACGGAAGTAGTAGTTAAACTATTTGAATCTAAACCTAATGAATTGGTTATGTAACAAATATCAATACTAAATGAATTAACTATTCCGCCATCATTATTATGAGGATCTGAAATTCTAAGTGTCCACTCTCCATTTGCTGTCATATTATTAAATGCACTCAAAGCCTGAAAAGGAGCAATAAAACCAGAAACAGATGGTGTTCCAGAACATTGAGGAGAGGTGCCACTATCGTCCAATGTACATGCAATATTATCATTATCACCACAAGGTTCATTAAATAAAATTACTGTAGGACTTCCTATGCTAGCAGGTCCAACAAGTGATATAGTCATATCTTGAATGTAGGTATGAGTTATATTTAGGTTTACTTTCATACTACCAATTGTGTAACCCCCTGTAATAGTTACGGGAACTCTAGCACTTGAATTAGCTACAGAAGCAATAGTAGCATTAGTAAAATTCGTAGCATTAAACACAGCAGTTCCACAAACAAGTATACCTGTTCTAAAATTATATACAGTTGAATCAACAGTCAATGCAGAGCCGCATTGATTATTTGGAATTACTCTCCAATAGAACACGGTATTCTGAGATAATCCGTTAGCTGTAAATCTATTTGTAGTTACTGTAGAGTTGAATAATAATCTACTAAAATCAGAAACAGTCGACAATTGAACAGTATAAGTTTCGGCATTAAATTGACTATTCCAAACTAAATTTACAGTGGTTGAAAGTCCAGTTTGTAAATTAGTTGGAGAACTTAAAATTACTGGTGTAAAAGTAGAACTGTATATTTTTAGTGATTTATATCTTGTTTCTGATTCAACACCATTATTTCCAACAATACCTATATTATACTCACCAGGTATTACATTTAAAAGTCCGGTAATTGTCATTGTAATCGTTCCATTTGTACTTAATGAAGTATTGTCTAAGGTAGCAGTGGATCCTAATGGCAATCCAACTGGAGAAAAAGTGGTAGTTCCACTTCCAATTTGTTTGTAACTGAAAGTATAAACTGCATTTTGATTAGAACAAAGTGTTAAATCAGATGAAGTTGGCACTATTGAAAAAGAGGAAGTTATGCCAGTAATTACTAAAGAATAGTTTTGCTTTCCGGTTTGTAATAACCCTTTATGATTTACAGTTATGGTATAATCACTATTTGATGGACTGTTAATTTTGACCTGTTCCACATTATCTACTGAATTATCTTCAGTTTGAATTGCATTACTTGAATCGTTTGAATTTAGTTTCCATGGAAAATAAGTAATCCCATTTTTTGTGATTCTTACGTCTAAGTCGTTTACTAATGCTTTTGTTCTATCATTTGCTGGAAGATTTCCAATATTTGCCATTCCAGGCACATCTGTCCATGTAATTGATGCAATTAAAGGTTCTGTGCCACTTGCTTTAACTACAATTGAGGAAGATTGTTCCTGACTTAATTTATCTTCTGAAATCCAAGAGTTTAATCCATTTCCAGTGATCGTTTCAGCTGCTTTTTTAGCATTTAATAAACCCCAACCAAAAACTGGATCTGGACCAATATTTCCTGCATCATCAGCGGTATGACATGCTAGTCCTTTTAGGGTAGCTGATTTCATAAAGCCGTTTGTTAGGTTTTTATAATGTTGTTGTAAAAGCAAGAGAGTTCCATTTACATTAGGAGAGGCCATTGAGGTTCCTGACATTGTTGTGGTTGATGAATCAGTTGAGCTACTTGCAGATGTTACAGTTGTACCGTTTCCTGTTATATCTGGTTTTATTCTTAAATCATCACTTGGACCCTGACTACTCGAAGAATTTATTGCAACACTTGTTAGAGTTCCATTAGTTGTAACATTTGCATCTTGAGCATTAGCTACAACCATATTGTTTTTGCAAACTTTATTTCCAACTAATTTATCAAATCCAAATGCTATTGGGTCTGCATTATCAGTGCTATCTCCATCGTTACCTGCAGAAACAACAGCTAAATAATAAGGAGATAGAAAAGCAATTTCATCCCAATCTTTAGCGTCTTGTATATATGAACCAATGTACCATGGTGGCAATATAACACCGGTTGAACTTTTAATTGGAATTCCATAAGAATGGTTTGAAAGTAACATTCCTAATTGAACTTCAGACAAAGCTTCGGAATTGTCATCGGTCCAGTTAAAAGTTCTTGCTTGGGCCATATAAGCCATTCCTTTCGTTGTTGCAACAGCATTAGAAGCAATTATTGTTCCTGTCACATGAGTTGCATGAGCAGCATAGGTAAAACTTGACGGGTCATCCACAACAGTAACACGACCTGAAAATAAATTATGACTACTTCTAACATTTCCACCATCCCAAACTCGAGCGACCATACCTTGCCCATTAAGGTCTAGACCCAGTGATCCTCCAGAATTTAAATGATTTGCTCTAGTAGATTTAGCCGCATTTGCATTGTTATTGGTATAGTAAATTGGGAAACCATCAGGAGATAATTTCATTAATTCACTAATAGATCCATCTTTATTTACCAAACGAATAGGCCAATTATTAATTATTGCTGCTGCTTCCGCTTTTTGCTTTTCTAAAGTTGTTTTTTTCTTTAAATCTAACTGTAATTCTTTGATTTTTGTTAAATCATAACTACCAACAATTTTATCTACATCTTCTTTAGATTGAGAAAAAGTTAGATTTACAAAAAGTAGCAAAAGAAGAGATATCAGGTATGTTTTTTTCATTTTAATTGAGTTAAAATAGTATATTATAATGATATATTTAGTTGAATAATAACCTATTCATCTTATTAAATTAATATACTGCAATGATACATTTTTTTTTCATAATTGAAAAGCGTCAATTGCAAACTTATTTCGCTTTTAAATTAATTTAACACTTTAAACAACTAGAATTTAAATAAATAATAATTATTTTCCGTCGAATCTTGATTTTAATTCTGCTGCCATTTTCTCATGAGTATCAGCGAAATTTTTATCATCAAAGCTTAATCGTAACGATTTAAAATTGGTTAAATATTTATTGGCCTTATCAAATTCATTAGTTATTATGCAAGCAAAAATTATGTTTTTAAGCATTACAGTGCCCACTTTTTCATCAATTCTAGCTTTACTGTCGTCGTAGTTTACTTCGGTCATTATTTTTTCCCAAATAGCAATTGCATTGGCTAGATCTTTTACCGCATCTTCTTGATGTTGGATGTAATTTTTATATCCTGATATTGCAAAATCTCTGGCTTTCTCCACATCGTCATATTCCCCTTTTCTATTTTTAACAGTATATATATTTGCATATCGAGATACCTTTACATAACCATATTGATCATTCAAATATTGATTAATTCTTGACATTATTGATTCAATCTCTTGTCTTTCAATATACAAACGAGTTGGTTTAGAACTTGTTGCTTTGGATTGAAATTCACTAGTTCCTTGAAAAATTCCTGAAGACAAATTTTTACCATCAATACTTACTTGAAGCATTGTAGGATGTCTGAATTTAGTAACAAATTGAGTTTGTTTAGTATAAAACTTCTCTTTTGTTTGGGGGTTATAATTTTCAATATTAATTAACGAAGCAACAGGTTCTACATATTCAAAACCTTTGAAATCAATTTTAATTTGAAGTCCATCATTACCATCACCAAAACCACTTAATTTTATGTAATTTTTTGCTAAAGTTTCTGGATTAAATATAATAACATCACCTACATTTATTGATTCTAATCTTGGAGCTGGAGGATCATAGTAAATTGGTTTTGGGGGAATTTGCAACACTGGTTTTTTGTCAATCATTGCCAATTTCTCTAATGTTGACATTTTGTTAAACTGCTCTGATTCTAATTTGTAACGTTCTTTTGCCTCTTCAACTTTAATATTATGGTTTACTAGTTCAACCTCATTGAACTTTTTCTTAGCTTCAGCAACTACATTTGGATAGTTTTTCAAATCCTCTTGGTATTTGTCCTCAGCAATTTTTCTAAAAGTGCTATCGTCTTTTAAATAGGGTGTTGTAGCAGTTACTGCATAATTTTTTATGTTTGCTGGCAACGTTTTTTTAGGAAATAATGTTTGTGTAAATGATATACCAACAGTTTGAATGTTTTGAGCATTTATTGTGCTTAAAGCAAATGATAATGCGATTAATAAAATGTTCTTTTTCATAAATTAGAATGTTAAATAACCAAATTTCTCGTTACCTCCTGATTTTGCTCTTACAATGTATTTCCCGTCTTTAATTTTCACTAAAAATGTAGTGTCTAAATCGAAATTTTCTTCAAAACCATAATTGTATCTGTATTTTAGTTCTAAACCAGTTTCAGGAATTAATGTATTTGAAATTAAATTTCCACTTGCATCATAAGTGTCAAAAGCAGTAAAACGATCGTCCATTACAAAACGGTCAATTTTCGTTTTTTGAGTGTCATTATAAAGAAGTATAAGTTGGTTATTATTCAATATTGGCAAATAAGAAAGATACGCTCCGTTATCGTTAGTAGTGTTTGGTTCCTCGTATTTCAGCTCTTTTTTCCATTCTAATTTTCCTGTTTCATTATCTAATTTTCCGTAAACAAAAGCGGTATTTGAATAGAAATTGTCTTTTTCAAAATTATAGGATCCTGCTCCAGGAATTGGTGGTTTGTTTTTTTGTAATAAAAACATTTTATCTGCAAAAAGCCATGTTTTGATTCCATCAAAAGTGAAATCTTTCAAGTTCAAGCCTGCGATTTCACCAGTTTCATTCGCTTCAATGTATTTTTTATCTCCATTTCCGTTAAATCGAGCTGCGTAAATTCCCGCTGCTGGAAGTTCGCCACCATACATTTGAACTCC
This sequence comes from Chitinophaga pinensis, assembly GCA_943324545.2. Taxonomy (GTDB): domain Bacteria; phylum Bacteroidota; class Bacteroidia; order Flavobacteriales; family Flavobacteriaceae; genus Flavobacterium. The sequence goes on along the minus strand of CALPMA020000064.1, from coordinate 5,004 downwards.
CTTTGACCCAATTCTAGTGTACAATCCGTGTATGTAAAAATCGTCACCATCAAAGTGACCTTTAAATTGAAAAATTTGAAAGTCATTATCAAACTTCAAGCTTGTTTCTTGCATGGCCGTTCCATTTCCATCCCAATAAAAAACAGTTTTGAAAGGTTTCATTTTTTGCAATTCAATTTCTTTTACCACAAATACAGTTCCTTGATTAGATACAAATATTTTTGGTTCGGATTGAGTTCTATTTAGATATTGCGATTCAAATGAAATTTCTCTAATTACCTTAAAGTCTTTATCGATAAGAGTTACGTTAACTTTTTCGTTTGTCTTTTTGTCAAAATTATATTGTTTAAATACAGCATAAAACATCTTATTTGGCGATTGAGAAATAAAATAGGATGAGTTTCTTGTTGGCATAGAAGTTATAAACTCCGGTTTTGACTTTTCACTTGTTTCCAAATTTACTCTCTGCCAGTACAACTCACGTTCTTTGGTTTTGGTATTAAATTCATCCAAAAAAATGATGTTATTAGTGCCTTTTTCTTGAAACATTTCTAAATGTGTTTGCATAGCCAATCCCATTACAGGTTGTCCAATACTGAAATCACTTGTTTTTTCTTTGTTTAAATTAATTAAAGAATAGGAATTTGATAGTACAGTTCTATTAAAAATTTTATCATTGTAGATAGAATTAGTTTGATAAAATTTAGCGTCAACGATGTTACTAATTTTAGCATCAGTTTCTTTTAAAGATGGCGAAGCCGATCCCCAAGTGAAAGTTTGAGCGTTTGTATTTAAAATTGCTAAGCAAATAAATACAGTTAATAAAATTTTTGTAGTTAGTTTCATGGTTTTGTTTTAGTTAGTTAATTCTACTATTTTACTATCTCCAACAAGGGAAACTTTTATTAATCCGTGTTTTGAAAGTCCTTTCATTGCGGCATCCCATTTTTTTCCGCTTAAATCCGATTTTACTTTTAAAACCCCCAAATCCATTTTATTGTCATTGGATTTTAAAAAGTCAATAATTAACTTTTCTTCCTCTAATAACTCAATTTGAACTTGTTTTTTCTCGGGACGCATTTGAGGAAAGAATAACACTTCTTGAATAGAAGAATTATTTGTTAAAAACATCATCAATCGGTCCATGCCGATTCCTAATCCAGAGGTTGGAGGCATTCCGTATTCTAATGCACGAAGGAAATCTTCATCAATAAATTCTGTAGCTTCATCATCTCCTTTTTCGGCTAATTTTAATTGGTGTTCAAAACGCTCTCGTTGGTCAATTGGATCGTTTAATTCAGAATAAGCGTTGGCTACTTCTTTACCACATACAATCAATTCAAAACGCTCTGTCAATTCAGGATTGTCTCGGTGAGCTTTACAAAGCGGAGACATTTCCTTAGGATAATCAGTAATAAAGGTAGGCTGAATGTAATTTCCTTCGCATTTAGCGCCAAAAATCTCATCAATCAATTTTCCTTTTCCCATGGTGGAATTCACATCAATTCCCATTCCTTTAGCAGCTTCAAATAATTCTGCTTCTGATTTTCCAGAAATATCAAAACCTGTAAAATGCTTAATAGAATCGGTCATGGTAACTCTAGCGTAAGGCGCTTTAAAGTTTACTTTGTGATCTCCAAAAGTAACTTCCGAAGTTCCATTAACAGCAATAGCGCAATGTTCTAATAAATTCTCGGTAAATTTCATCATCCAATTATAGTCTTTGTAGGCTACATATATTTCCATAGCAGTAAATTCTGGATTGTGAGTTCGGTCCATACCTTCATTTCTGAAGTTTTTCGAAAACTCATAAACTCCCTCAAAACCTCCCACAATTAATCTTTTTAAATACAATTCATTTGCAATTCTCATGTACAATGGAATATCTAGTGAATTGTGATGTGTTATAAAGGGTCGAGCCGCAGCTCCGCCAGGAATAGGTTGTAAAACAGGAGTTTCTACTTCTAAATATCCTTGGTTATTAAAAAACGAGCGCATTGCATTGAACAATTTTGTTCGTTTTACAAAGGTTTCTTTTACATGATCGTTCACCGTTAAATCTACATAACGGCGACGGTATCTTTGCTCCGGATCGGCGAAAGCATCATGAGTTTTTCCGTCAGCATCTGTTTTCACTACAGGAAGTGGTTTTAAAGCTTTAGATAAAACGGATAAACCGTAAACATGAATAGATATTTCGCCTACTTGGGTTTTAAAAACAGTACCTTTTATTCCAATAAAATCACCAATGTCCAATAGTTTTTTGAAAACCACATTGTACATTGTTTTTTCTTCATCGCTAGAAATATCATCTCTTGAAATATAAATTTGAATTCGACCTTCAGAATCTTTAAGCTCAGCAAAAGAAGCCTTTCCCATGATTCTCTTCCCCATTAATCGACCTGCTAAAACTACCTCTTTACCATCAAATTTTTCGAAATCGGCTAAAATTTCATTTGAAAAAGCGGTTGTAACAAATTCTTCTGCAGGATAGGGGTTAATTCCCAAATTACGTAATTCTTGAAGTGCTTCTCTACGAAGTATTTCTTGCTCGGATAATGCCATTGTGATCTATTTTTAAGATAGCAAATATAGTTAAATTTGAAAATGTAGCAATTTGAAAATTTGAAAATTAATTTGACTTTACATTTGAAGTTGTTTTAGTATTAAACTTTGTAACTTTGCGTCACAAATAAAAGTGATGAATAAAAATATCCAATTTCAAGATCTCGGGTTGAAAGATTACAAAACTACTTGGGAATACCAGGAAGAATTGTTCAAGGAAATTGTCGATTTAAAAATCAAGAATAGGAGAGAGGAAACTACTATTGTTACTCCAAATTTCTTTTTATTTGTAGAGCACCCACACGTATATACTTTAGGTAAAAGCGGTGATTCAGAAAATTTGCTATTATCTGAAAAACAATTGGAAGCCAAAGGAGCAACATTTTACAAAATTAATCGTGGTGGAGATATAACTTATCACGGTCCTGGTCAAATTGTTGGTTATCCAATATTAGATTTGGATAATTTTTTTACAGATATTCACAAGTATTTGCGCTTTTTGGAAGAGGTTATTATTCTCACTTTATCCGACTATAATATAATAGGTAATAGAAGTGAGGGAGAAACTGGAGTTTGGCTTGATGTTGGTTCGCCATTTGCCAGGAAAATTTGTGCCTTGGGTGTTCGAGCTTCTCGTTGGGTAACCATGCATGGATTTGCATTAAATGTCAATTCCGATTTGGGTTATTTTGATAATATTATCCCATGTGGAATTAAGGGAAAGGCGGTTACCTCTTTAAATGTAGAATTAGGAGTTGAAAAAGTAAACGAACAAGAAGTTAAAGAAAAAATCTTGAAATACTTTTCGGAATTATTTGAAAGTAAGTTTATAAAATTAGATTAAATTTCAAGTTTTAGTTGTTCGGGTAATAACCGAAAAGTCATTCTGTGGTATTTTGATACACCATATTTTAAAATCGCGGCGCGGTGTTCATTGGTAGGGTAGCCTTTGTTTTTTTTCCAATTGTACATTGGGAATTCTTCGTGAATTAAATCCATATAGTCATCGCGGAAGGTTTTTGCTAAAACTGATGCTGCGGCAATACTCAAATATTTTGAATCTCCTTTTATAATAGAGGTACTTGGAATTGATTTTATTACCTCTAGTTCCTCGGAGGTGAAAACTTTCCCTTTTTTATTAGCGTGGCTTCCTTTTGAAATTAGCGGTCGGTTTCCATCAACTATAATATGGTGTGGAATAGTATTTAATTTTAATACAGATTCTTGCATCGCTTTCAAAGAAGCATTTAAAATATTTATTTCATCAATTACTGATGGTTCAATGTGAGTAACCGAATAAGAAACAGCTTCACTAATAATTATAGGACGTAATGCAAACCTATTTTTTTCAGAAAGTAATTTCGAATCGGTGATTAAATTATTTGAAAAATTTTCAGGAAGTATCACAGCGGCAGCAGTTACCGGACCAGCAATACATCCCCGACCCGCTTCATCTGAGCCAGCCTCAATATAATTTTCTAAAAAACAAGCTCTTAACATATAATTAATATTGAATATTTCGTTACAAAACTATAAAAATACTTAGCTTATTATTAATTAATTACCCACGATTTATGTAATAATACACTCTAAAGTATAAAACTTTAACGTTTGTCTAATATTTTTTTTTTAATAAAGTTTGGTAAATTAAGAAATTATTAAGAAGTTTGCGGAATAACTAATTCAAATAAAAATAATATGAGATCAAAGTTAAAATGGATTTTTACGCTACTAATAGCGTTAACTATGCAGTTTTCTTTTGCACAAGAGAAAACAGTCACAGGTACAGTGTCTGATCAATCAGGTCCTCTACCAGGTGTAAATGTTGTTGTTCAAGGTTCAAAAACTGGAACACAAACAGATGTTGATGGAAAATATTCTATCAAAGCAAAAGCAGGAGCCGTATTGGTTTTCTCTTTTGTTGGTATGAATGAAACTACTGTAAAAGTAGGTGCTTCAAACACTATTAATGTTAAAATGCAGGATAAAGCCAAAGAATTGGATGGTGTTATTGTTCAGGGATATGGAAAAACTGCAACAAAAGCGAATTCAACAACTGCATCTACAACCGTAGGAGGTGAGTCGCTAGAAAACAGACCAAACGTTTCTGTATTAGCATCTTTACAAGGTACTGCTCCAGGTTTGACAATTATTTCTTCATCTGGATCTCCAGGTTCAGCTAAATTTGATGGATTTATTAGAGGTGCTTCTTCTATTAATGGTAATACAGATCCATTAATTGTTATTGATGGAATTCCATCTACATCTAATCAATTTAGAAACATCAATCAAAACGAAATTGAAAGCGTAACTGTGTTAAGAGACGCTGCAGGAACATCTATTTATGGAAATAAAGGTGCGAATGGAGTTATTTTAATTAAAACTTTCAGTGGTAAATTTGGAGAAGGAATGACTTTTTCTTATGATACTACTACTGGT
>CALPMA020000063.1 GCA_943324545.2 Chitinophaga pinensis | reverse complement strand
TGATGTTGCGCAAGTACACTTTTCAATTTTAGTAGAATTGCTCGAAACCAATGATTTTATTCATTATGAATTGTCGAATTTTGGAAAGGCAAATTACTTTTCAAAAAATAATTCTTCGTATTGGCTAGGGAATAAGTACATCGGAATTGGCCCTTCAGCACATAGTTATAATGGAATTTCTAGAAGTTGGAATGTCTCTAACAATTCACTTTATTTAAAATCAATTCAAGAAAACCAACTTCCTAATGAAGAGGAAACCCTCACAATTACCGATCGATATAATGAATATATTATGACTGGATTACGAACCATTTGGGGTGTTTCATTAGGTAAAATTAAAACAGAATTTGGAATTAAATACCACGATTATTTTATGAAACAAGTACAGAAATTCTTAAATGACGATTTGGTATTTATAGAAAATAACGTTTTAAAATCCACTAAAAAAGGAAAGTTTTTGACTGATGGAATTGCAAGTGATTTGTTTTACTTAAATTTGGAGTAGTTTAACCGGTATGTTTTTTTATCGCAAAGCACGCAAAGATTTACGCAAGGTCCGCAAAGGTTAAATTATAATGAAAATCGAAAATAAATTAAACGCAAGGATTGTAAGTTTTTTTAAGCAAAATATAATTAAGGCATAAATAATATAACCCATAAAATTCTAATTTAATATGATGACAGAAAATGAATTGTCCAAAATAGTATTTAATTGTGCCTTGAAAGTACATCAAAATTTAGGGCCTGGTCTATTAGAAAGCGCTTATGAAGAATGCTTATTCTATGAATTGATGAAAACAGGATTAGACATTCAAAAGCAAAAAGGATTGCCATTAGTTTATGAAGATGTAAAACTTGATATTGGTTATAGAATTGATATTATTATTGAAAATAAATTAATATTAGAAATAAAATCAGTAGAAGCGTTAAACGATATTCACTTCGCTCAATGGTTAACCTATTTAAAATTAACCAATTGCAAACTGGGAATATTAATTAATTTTAATGTTTTATTAATCAAAAATGGAATAAAAAGAGTTGTAAATAATTTATAAAACCTCGCAAACTTTGTCTTTTTAATAAATGATTTTACTTCTTTGCGACCCTTGCGTAAACCTTTGCGCTCTTTGCGGTTAAAAAGAATTTTTTTACATAATATTGCGTTTAATTACTATGATAGCAAAAATTAATAATTTCGAAGTCGACTTATCAAAACCTATTGATATCTCGATTTCGTTAACCAACACCGATGAAAACCCTATAGCTTGGTACATTGATAAGCCGGAAATAAAGCCTGTTGTTTTTGGCGATTGGATTGGGAAAGTTTCCGAAGGAAAGTCCTCCACGAATTTCAATAATATCTTTTTTAATCCACACGGACACGGAACCCATACCGAATGTTTGGGCCATATTACCAATGAATTTTACTCTATCAATCAGTCGCTCAAACAGTTTTTCTTTATGGCTGAATTAATATCCGTCCAGCCAGAATTACAAAATGAAGATTTGGTAATTACAAAATCTCAAATAGAAAAAGCCCTCAACATAAATTCTCCCGAAGCGATTATCATCAGAACGCTACCTAATAATTCCGATAAAGTGTCTATGAAATATTCTCATACTAACCCACCGTATTTATTAGAAGAAGCGGCAATTTTTATTCGCGAAAGTGGAATCCAACATTTGCTAATCGATTTGCCAAGTGTGGATAAAGAACACGATGATGGAAAATTATTGGCGCATAAAGCCTTTTGGAATGTGAAAAATATAATTCATTTAAACGATGAAGCAAGATTAAATTCCACTATAACAGAAATGATTTTTGTAAATGATAAAGTTCAAGACGGCAGCTATTTATTAAATTTGCAAATTGCGTCCTTTGAAAATGATGCAAGCCCTAGCAAACCGATTTTATTTGAAATAATAAAATGAACTTAGAAACCTATTACGAATATTGTCTTTCCAAAAAAGGCGTTACCGAGCATTTCCCTTTTGACGAAGAAACCTTGGTGTTTAAAGTCGGTGGAAAAATGTTTGCCTTATCATCGTTAATCGAATGGGAGAAAGGAAATCCGTCTGTAAACTTGAAATGCAATCCTGATTATGCTGAAGAACTAAGATCACATTATGACGACATAAAACCGGGGTGGCACATGAGTAAAATTCATTGGAACACCATAGAAATTAACCGTGGAGTACCCAATTCTTTAATTAAAGAACTCATTGACCATTCCTACGAATTGGTATTTAAAAGCCTTACTAAGAAAATGCAATTGGAAGTTTTGGGGTAAAAAAATAACTTCTAACCCTTTTAAATCTATATTTATAGGTTACACTCGCCTTATTAATTGTCTTTAATGTCTGTGTCAATAGTTGAATTTGGTTCTGATTTCTTATATATTTCAATGAAATAACCCAATTGTAAAAAATCACGACCTGTTTCATCATTTATTTTGTAGTCGAATTGATGTAAATAGCCAATTTGTAAAGTCGTCGCTTTTGAAGGCTTGTAATTTAATGTAACTAGCATTCGATTTCTTTCATAATAAGGTTCAGTGTTGGTGAAAAATATTTCATTGCTCGCATTAATCTGAAAAGGGTTGTAGTTGTCTCGTTCTTTTCCAAAAGGGTAAGAAAAACCAAGTCGGTATCGAAGTCGATTACGATATCCATTACTTGTAAATCTAAATTCAGAACGATAACGTTGTTCAATTTTCAGCTTTCCGATTGACTGAAAAAGAACAGCCTGAGGCCAAAGTCTAAATTCATCATTATTTTTTGGCAAAACAAAATTCCCACCTTCATTAAATGTCTGGTAACTTCCGGCTCCTATAGTTAGTTTCAAATTTTTATGAGCTTTAAAGTTGACACCTCCTTTATATTCGTAATAATGAAAGTTATTATAGAGTTTTAATGATCGCAATTGGCCTTCTCCAAAAAAGCTCCATTTTTCGTTATAATTGTATTTTATATTTAGGATATTCCAACTCCCAAGATCTAAAGTCTGGGCAGATAGACTATTTATAGAAAAAAGCAACATGATGATCCCTAGAAAATATAGTTTCATTGATGGTTTCCTTGAATTTTACTTGTGTTTGATAGTTTTCATTTGAATGACATCAACTAAAAAAGCAAAGGCCATTGAAAAATAAATATATCCTTTTGGAATTTCAAAGTGAAAACCTTCAGCAAGAAGTGAAACCCCAATCATCATTAAAAAGCACAGAGCTAATATTTTAAAGGAAGGATGTTTCCCTATGAATTCACTAATTGGTTTGGATGCAAACAGCATTATAATTACAGTGACAATTACCGCTGTATACATTACCCATAGCTCCTGAACCATGCCAACTGCAGTAATTATTGAATCAATAGAAAAAACTAAGTCTAATAGGATTACTTCTAATAGTAATCTTTTGAAACTACTATTCTTTGGAACGGTTGGTTGTTCTTCATTGGATATTTCGGTCTTATGATGAATCTCTTTGGTGCTTTTATAGAGTAAGAAAAGTCCGCCAAAAATTATTATCAGGTCTTTGCCTGAAAAGTCAGTATTGTTTAGAGTGAAAAGCGTTTGGTCTAGTTTTAATATCCAAGCTATAAATGCCAAAAGTAATAGTCTCATTACCATAGCCAAGCCAATTCCCCAAAAGCGAAGTTTGTTTCTTTGGTTATCGGGTAACTTGTCTGCTAATATAGAAATGAAAATAATATTATCTATACCAAGAATTACTTCAAGCGCAATTAAAGAAAGTAAGGGTATTATTGCTTCGGTCATAATCGTTTTTTTTGACGGGACTAAAAAGCTTGTAAACCTTATTATTTAATCCTATGAAACGCCTATTATTTATTTAGCTAATTTATAAAAAAATTACGAACAATCTAATTCAAAAAAACAAAAAACCCTCACATTTCTGAAAGGGTTTGAGCATCTTAAATCTAAATTCAGAAATCTGAAATAAGTCTAGTATCTGTAATATTCTGGTTTGAATGGTCCTTGAACTCCCACGCCAATATAATCTGCTTGGTCTTGACGTAAAGTTTCCAATTCAACTCCTAGTTTGGCCAAGTGTAACATTGCCACTTTTTCATCTAAATGTTTAGGTAACATGTACACTTCATTGTTATAAGAAGCGCTGTTTTTCCATAATTCTATTTGAGCCAATGTTTGATTCGTAAAGGAGTTACTCATTACAAAACTTGGGTGACCGGTAGCACATCCAAGATTTACCAAACGCCCTTCAGCCAAAATGATAATGTCTTTTCCTGCAATAGTATATTTGTCCACTTGTGGTTTGATCTCAATTTTTGAAGCACCATGGTTTTTGTTCAACCATGCCATGTCAATTTCGTTATCAAAATGTCCAATGTTACAAACGATAGTTTTGTCTTTCATTTTCTCGAAGTGAGAACCTAAAACAATATCTTTATTTCCAGTAGTTGTAATTACAATATCGGCAGTAGCTAAAACAGTATCTAATTTTTTAACTTCAAAACCGTCCATTGCCGCTTGTAAAGCACAAATTGGGTCAATTTCAGTAACCGTTACAATAGATCCAGCACCTCTAAATGAAGCAGCAGTTCCTTTTCCAACGTCGCCATAACCACAAACGATTACTCTTTTTCCTGCCAACATAATATCTGTAGCACGACGAACCGCATCTACAGCACTTTCTTTACAACCGTATTTGTTATCAAATTTCGATTTTGTAACCGAGTCATTTACGTTAATTGCTGGCATAAACAAAGTTCCGTTTTTCATTCTTTCATATAAACGGTGAACCCCAGTGGTAGTTTCTTCAGACAATCCTTTAATTCCAGGAATTAATTCTGGGTAACGGTCGAAAACCATATTGGTTAAATCTCCACCGTCATCTAAAATCATATTCAATGGCTTTCTGTCTTCACCAAAAAACAAGGTTTGCTCAATACACCAGTCAAAAGACGCTTCGTCAAGACCTTTCCAAGCATAAACCTGAATGCCTGCATCAGCAATTGCAGCAGCAGCCTGATCCTGAGTTGAGAAAATATTACAAGAACTCCAAGTAACTTCTGCACCTAAAGCAATTAAAGTCTCAATTAAAACCGCAGTTTGAATCGTCATGTGCAAACATCCTGCAATACGAGCCCCTTTAAGCGGTTGTTCGTTTTTGTATTCAGCACGTAGCGCCATCAATCCTGGCATTTCAGCTTCTGCTAATTCAATTTCTTTTCTTCCCCAAGCCGCCAAGGAAATGTCTTTTACTTTGAAAGCCACATAAGGCATAGTTGATGTACTCATTTATAGTATATTTGTATTTGTAATTTTTTTGCAAATTTAGGTATTAACTTTGTTATTTAATAATTTTCACAACTATTTATGAAATGTTTATTTTGTAAAGACTTGAATTTTAAATCAATATAGTGCTAATGTGTTATTTGAAGCTATTTCCTGCTGTTCGCTTTATCCGCAACAAAAGTGCGGGATGTCACTGCCATCAGGGCTAGTGTTATGTTGTAATTAGAAATTTATAATTAAATAAAATGCCACTTCATAAAACAATTATTTATAATCCAACAACCCAAATTCTCCTTTGGAAAATCACAGAACCGTTGTCGAAATTGTCTGCGGAAGTCACTTTAAACCCCAAAAACCAAGAAAGATTCAACGGAATGAAGTCGGAATTGCACCAACGTGCTTTTTTAAGTGTCCGTAAATTATTACAACTAAAAGGCTTCGCCGATTTTGATTTAGAATACGATCAATATGGAAAACCACATCTAAAAGACGGCAAATACATTTCTATTTCCCACTCCCACGAGTTCGCAACTATAATTATCAGTGATGAAATTACCGGAATTGATATTGAAATGCAACGAGAGAAAATCGTCAAAATTGCACCTAAATTTGCCGAAAATGAATTGGAATTTTTAGATCAAGAAAACCAAGATTATATCCGAAAGTTAACCGTTATTTGGGGAGTAAAGGAATCCATTTTCAAAATTAGGAATGAAGTCGGAATTAGTTTTAATGATCATATCCATCTTCAGCCATTTGAATTAAAAGATCAATTAGGAACTGCAAGTTTACATTTTCAAAATAAAGTAATCCAATTTGAGTTTCATTTTATTGAAATAGACAACTTTATTTTGGTATATGCATTCCTACAAAATCAATAATCAATGATAGAATTCTTCATTAATTCTTATAAAAATGTTTCTGAAACCCAAATAGCATTAGAATTTATTGCTTTTGTTTTCGGGATTTTAAGCGTTTGGTTTGCTAAAAAAGAGAATATTTTGGTTTACCCTACCGGGTTAATTGCAACAATAATTACAGCATATTTATTATTCATAACCGGCTATTTAGGCGACATGATGATTAATGGATATTTTTCTATAATGAGTATTTATGGCTGGTACCGATGGACTAAAAAAATAAATGACAATAATAGGATCTCCATTACAAGAACCAATAATAATGAAAAAGTAATAGGAATTGTATTGTTTTTTGTTACAATTTTTGTAGTTTTCGGCATCTATAATTTCTTCGATTACGAGATAAAAAAAGATAATTATATTGATATTTTTGCATCGGGTATATTTTTCACAGCAATGTGGTTTATGGCATTAAAAAAAATCGAAAATTGGACACTTTGGATTTTAGGTGATATAATAGTCGTGCCATTATATGCTTATCGCGGTTTAGGAATGTTGGCATTACAGTATTTAATTTTTACAATTTTAGCTATTTCAGCTTATTTAGAATGGAAGAAAACATTAAACAACTCCAGCTCCCTGGATACGACATAATTAAAATTGCCATTTACGGTCCTGAAAGTACAGGTAAAACCACCTTGTCCAAACAATTAGCCGATCATTTTAAAACCGAATGGGCTCCTGAATTTGCAAGGGATTATTTGCAACAAAAATGGGATTCAAAAAAGGAAATTTGTTCTCCAGACGATCTTTTAGCAATTGCCGCGGGACAAATGAATCTTGAAAATGGTGCTTTGCAAAAAGCTAAAAACTACCTTTTTGTTGACACTTGCTTAATGACAACTAAAGTTTTTTCGGAAATATATTATGGTTTTTGTGATTCTAAATTGGATAAAGCAGCCCGAAAACATAAGTACGATTTATTTTTCCTTACCGATGTTGATGTGCCTTGGGAAAAAGACGATTTGCGGGATTCTCCAAAGGAAAGAGAAATTACATTTGAAAAATTCAAACAAGCATTAAGTGAAAATAACAAACCATTTATTGTTCTGACAGGAAACCCAGAAACCCGATTTCAAAAAGCAATTGCAATAATTGAAGGTTTAACTAAAGCAAAAAAAATCGGATTTTCTTCACACGATTTCCTTCAGATTTTAGATTCTGAAATACCACTTACCCAAATTGAAAAACAACTTGCTATTTATAAAAATGGCATTGCAAAAGCCAATTTAAATCGACCCGCGATCATTAATGATGGAATTTTAAAGTTAACCGATGAAGAATTTCAAAGCTATTCATCACTATTTGATACTAAAAAAGACAATTTTAAGCTTAAGAAGTTTATTCCAGCATCGGGAGCTGCAAGCAGAATGTTCAAGTTTTTAAACGAATTTTTAAATGAATTTGATCTAGAAAACGAAACTATAAATGCCTATATCAATCGGAAAAACGCAATTGAGTTAACAGTTTTCTTAGCTGGACTAGAGAAATTCCCTTTTTTCAAAGCAATAGATAATAAGCTATTAGAAAAGTTTCCCGATTTTAAATCTTGGAACAAAGACCAGCAATATTATTATTTCATAATATTTATGTTGGATGAAAATCACTTTGACTTTTCAAACAAACCAAAAGGAGTTTTACCTTTTCATCAATACCCGAATCAAATTGTAACTCCGATAGAGGAACATTTAGAAGAAAGTGTTTTGTATGCTTGTGCAAATGGGGTTTCAAATTTGCATTTCACCGTTTCAGAAACTCATAAATCCCAATTTGAAAGCACTTTTTTGAAGGTTAAAAGTAAAATTGAAGAAACTTCAGATACTAAAATAAACATCTTTTTTTCACATCAAAAAAAACATACAGATAGCATTGCCGTAGATTCTGAAAACAAACCTTTCAGAAATGAAAATCGAGAATTGGTTTTTAGACCCGGCGGACATGGATCTTTAATTGAAAATTTAAGTTCCCTTGATGCCGATATTGTTTATATAAAAAACATCGATAATGTGATTCAAAATGAAGCAGAAACTATCGCTTTTTACAAAAAAGGTTTGGCCGGACTTTTAATTGAATTGCAAGGAAAAGTAAATTCTTATTTATCAAAAATAGATTCGATTGTTGAAAATGAAACTTCAGAATTGTTTAATTTTATTGAAAACCAATTGAATTACAAAGTAAATCCTGATTTTTCAAAATATACATTAGAAAATAAAATTAGCTATTTAAAAGAAATTTTGAACCGCCCAATTCGGGTTTGCGGAATGGTAAAAAATGAAGGCGAACCAGGTGGAGGTCCATTTTGGGTAACCGATGCCAATGGAAATACCACTTTACAAATTGTTGAATCGGCGCAAATTGATTTCAGCAATGAAAAACAGACTTTAATTGCTAGTAATGCAAGTCATTTTAACCCTGTAGATTTGGTTTGCGGACTTAAAGATTACACTGGCTCAAAGTTTGACTTTAGAAATTTCATCGATCAAAATAGTGGCTTTATCGTTGAAAAAAACAAATTTGGGAAACCAATTAAAGCATATGAATTGCCCGGTTTATGGAATGGCGCAATGGCCAATTGGATTACTATTTTTGTTGAGGTTCCTTTAATCACCTTTAATCCAGTGAAAACAGTCAACGACTTGTTAAAACCGGCTCATCAAAATCAGTAATTGACTATTTAGCAAAAGCCATTCATGGAAAAAGACAAATTGATTTCCGAATTGCAATTTAAAGCAGTCCGAAGTAGCGGCGCCGGTGGACAAAATGTAAATAAAGTGTCTTCAAAAGTGGTTCTTTCATTTGATGTAAAAAGTTCTAATGCATTTTCAAATGAAGAAAAAATTCTTTTTGAAACAAATTTATCATCCCGACTCACCAAGGACCAAATTCTGATTTTGAATTGTGACGAAGATAGAAGCCAACTCAAAAATAAAGAAATTGTAATCAAAAGGTTTCTTGCAATTTTAGAACAAGGGTTGTACATTCCAAAAATTCGTAAAGCGAAAAAAATCCCTAAATCAGTTATTAGAAAAAGATTAAAAGATAAAAAGACTTTATCAGAAACGAAAAAGAATAGGAAAAAACCAGAATTTTAATTTTTTTTTAATTCATTTTTCATAATTCAAAATTTATAAACTACTTTTGTCTTGTCTCAAAGGGGTGCTCTAAATTACGAGCTGAGATTATACCCAAAGAACCTGGGCAGGTAATGCTGCCAAGGGAAAAAATGACAAAAAGTAGTTTGCACACTATTATTTGACATAAGAACAATCAATTATTTTAACAAAAAGAATAATTTCCCCCTTGTTATTCGTAACTATTTACGAATGAAAACTATTATTTGTCAAAAGTCAAAAGTCGAAAGTCGAAAAGTATTCTTTACTTATTTCTTTTTATTTCTTTTTTTTATTTCTTTTTCACAAGAAAAGCAAACCGATTCTATTAAAGTCAATTCGCTTGATGAAGTATTAGTTTCTGCAATTCGAATCGATTCTAAAACACCTGTCACTTTTACTAATTTGACTAAAAAAGAATTTAAAACTCGAAATTTAGGTCAAGACATTCCCATTTTGATGAATTATTTACCATCTGTAGTTACTACTTCTGATGCTGGAAACGGGATTGGATACACCGGAATTCGAGTTCGAGGAAGTGATGCTTCCCGTGTAAACATAACAATAAATGGAATTCCCTATAATGACTCAGAAAGTCAAGGAACTTTTTGGGTGAACATGCCCGATTTTGCTTCTTCACTTGAAAGTGTTCAATTGCAACGTGGAGTAGGATCATCAACAAATGGGTCTGGAGCTTTTGGAGCAAGTTTGAATATGTTGACTGATAATTATTCAAAAACGAGCAGCGGAGAAATTTCAAACTCTGGAGGAAGTTTTAATTCAAGAAAAAACACTGTAAAATTCAGCACCGGATTAATGAATGACCAATTTGAAATCGCTGGCCGCATGTCGGTATTAAAATCAGATGGATATGTAGATCGAGCAAGTTCTGATTTAAAATCATACTTTTTACAAGGAACCTTTGTTGGAAAAACAACCATAGTCAAAGCTTTAGTATTTGGTGGAAAAGAGAAAACCTATCAATCTTGGAATGGAATTGACGCAGCTACTTTGGATAGTAACAGAACTTTTAATTCAGCTGGAATGTACACCGACGAGTTTGGTAATATTCGTTACTACGATAATGAAACCGATAACTACCAACAGGATCACTATCAATTGCATTGGAATGAAAAAATTTCAGATAAATGGAAAACTAATTTGGCGTTTCATTATACGCAAGGACAAGGATATTTTGAAAACTATATTGAAGATGCAGTTTTCGCAGATTATGGATTATTGCCAGTTGGAACGGAAGTTACAACCGATTTAATTCGTCAAAAATGGTTGGATAATGATTTTTACGGAACTACTTTTTCATCAAATTATAAAGATGAAAAGTTAAATTTAGTTATTGGAGGAGCATACAATAAATACGAAGGGGCCCATTTCGGAAATGTAATTTGGGCTCATTTTGCTTCTCAAAGTGAGTTAGGAGATCGTTATTATGATGATTTTGCCACCAAAACAGACGGGAATTTATTTGTAAAAGCGAATTTTCAATTGACAGAAAAATTAAGTCTTTATGGAGATTTGCAATTGAGAAATGTTCATTATAAGGTAAACAGTTTAGAAACAGGACTTGTAAATGATAACTTTAATTTCTTCAACCCAAAAGCAGGAATAAACTTAGATGTAAACTCAAAAAACGCTATTTATTTTTCTTTCGCTAGAGCCAATAGAGAGCCTAACCGTGATGATTATACGAGCGGAAATCCTAAATCAGAGCAATTAAATGATTTTGAATTAGGATGGAGATTAGCGACAGAAAAGTCAAATGTAAATGTCACCGCATATTATATGAATTATAAAAACCAGTTGGTATTAACAGGTGCTCTAAGTGATGTGGGAGCTCCATTAAGAGAAAATGTTGGAGACAGTTATCGTTTAGGATTGGAAGTAGATGCAACTATTTATCTTTCAAATAAATGGTTACTTCGTCCCAATATCGCTTTAAGCAGAAATAGAAATCAGGATTATTATTTTCAAAAAGATGGAAATCTAATCAATTATGGTAACACCAATATTGCTTTCTCACCAAACATTGTGGCAGGAAACTGCTTAACATTTGCGCCAAGCGAAAAACTACAATTTAGTTTACTATCCAAATTTATAGGCAAACAATTTATGGGGAATATTGATTCTGCAAACTCTGAATTGCCGAGTTATTTTATAAATGATTTTAATATTTCCTATGAAATTCAACCTAAAAACATATTTAAGTCGGTATTGTTCTCATTATTAGTAAACAATTTATTTGACACAAAATACGTTTCAAATGGATATTATTACACTTATGATGACACCTGGACCAATCCAGGAAATACAATTACGTTGGACGGAGCTGGATATTATCCTCAAGCGGGAATAAATTTCTTAGCAGGGATTTCGATGAAATTTTAATTGTAAACTCGAATAATTGGACCCGTAGTTTCCACACGATAAGGTTTCATGGGATATTCTTTGCCTGGACTTTGCCCTGTAAATAGATTGTATTCAGCATTATCGCAATTGCATTTTGCATTTATCCCATTTACAAACATAGTTGAGCAGGCGCTTAGTGCTTGGTTTGGGCAAGCTGCATCGTAAGCTACATAGGCGGTGCCAGTGGTATTAAATACGATTATTCCCCTAGCGCCAGCATTAGGAATGTACATGCCATTGCTTACAAATTTTAAATTATTATGGGTAGGTAAATCGGTATTTATATTGATTGAAAAACTATAGTTTGGAATATAGGGGTTGCTATTATTGTATTGATCATTGCTGCAATTGCAAAAAATAAGTATCAAAAGAATAAAGTTATATTTTTTCATATTAAAATTTTATAAAAAGAATAGTGGTAACAAATTTAAATTATTTAACTTTGAATTATATATGAATTACATATATTTATTTGATTAAAAAAAATAACAACTATCTTTGTAAAAAGAAATCCCGTCCCGATGGGATTTTTTCTATTTTATATAAACGATTAAATTATGAGTGAAGTATCTTATTATACCGCTGA
>CALPMA020000062.1 GCA_943324545.2 Chitinophaga pinensis | reverse complement strand
TATCTTTAATTAATTTTTCCTAAAAATTTAAATAAAAAAACCCTCAAGTTTCCTTGAAGGTTTTAGAGGCATCGTCCGGATTCGAACCGGAGTAGGAGCTTTTGCAGAGCCCAGCCTAGCCGCTCGGCCACGACGCCGTTATTTAACGGATTGCAAATATAGAAATTATTTTGAATTTTAAATTTTATATTTTCAATTATTTCAATCGGTAGTAATTCCTAATTTCTATATTCTTCCAACTCAATGGTAACTGCCTTAACATCACCACCTATTGGAGGATTTAATTTAGATACCCGCAATACTATTCTTGATACAGAAGGGATTTCTGCAAAAACCCTTACAATTATTCGGTGTCCCACATGTTCTAATAAGTTGGATCGTATCGCCATTTCCTCCACGACAATTCGGTTCAGTAACACATAATCAACGGTGTCTTTCAACTCATCCGAAAGGCATGATTTTCTTAAATCGGTTTTGATTTCTAAATCTACTGAGTAATTGGAACCTATTTTACTTTCTTCAACCAAACACCCGTGAAAGGAGAACGTTCTTATATTTTGTAATTTTATAGTGCCCATTTATATTGGTAATTTGTTTATTTGTTTAATCGGAAAAAGGAGTTGGAATTGATTTTTTTTACACAATTTTTCAAATTACCAAATCAACGATTAACCAAATCAACGAGTTTATATTTATCTTTGCTAAAATTAAATAAAAATTATGTCAACCGAAGATAAATTGCTTCATTTTATTGAACAAATTATAGAAGACAGCTTAACCAGCGGTTTTCCTCAAGATAAATTACGCTTTCGTTTTCCGCCAGAACCTAACGGATATCTACATATTGGCCATGCCAAATCTATTTGTTTGAATTTTGGACTAGGATTGCGTTTCAACGCGCCAGTAAATCTTCGTTTTGACGATACCAATCCCGCAAAAGAAGAGCAAGAATATGTTGATGCCATAAAAGAAGATTTGCAATGGCTTGGTTTTCAATGGGCTGAAGAAAGATATGCGTCGGATTATTTCCAACAATTGTACGATTGGGCCGTTGAAATGATCAAAAATGGAAAAGCGTATGTCGATAGTCAATCTTCTGAAGAAATGGCGGTTCAAAAAGGAACGCCTACACAACCAGGAGTTGACGGACCCTACAGAAATCGTTCTATAGAAGAAAATTTATCTCTATTTGAAGCGATGAAAAACGGCCATTTCCCGGAAGGAAGTCACGTTTTGAGAGCTAAAATAGACATGAAATCTACCAATATGTTAATGCGAGATCCTTTGATGTATCGTATTTTACACCGCCATCACCACAGAACAGGAAACGATTGGAAAATCTATCCAATGTACGATTATGCTCATGGCGAAAGCGATTATATTGAGCAAATTTCACATTCTATTTGTACACTCGAATTTGTAATGCACCGCGAATTGTACAATTGGTTTTTAGATCAGATTTACACTGAATCAAGTTCAGTGTCTAACATATATAAAGTAAGACCTAACCAATACGAATTTGCGCGTTTGAACTTGAATTATACTGTAATGAGTAAAAGAAAACTTCTACAGTTGGTTCAAGAAAATAGTGTAAACGGTTGGGACGACCCTAGAATGCCAACCATTTCAGGGTTGAGAAGACGTGGATATACCGCTACTTCTATTCGTAAATTTTGTGAAACCATCGGAGTTGCAAAACGAGAGAATGTAATTGACGTTTCGCTTCTAGAATTTTGCTTGCGCGAAGATTTAAATAAAACTGCGCCTCGTGTGATGGCTGTTTTAGACCCTGTGAAAGTGGTAATTTCCAATTATGCTGAAGGAAAAGAAGAATTATTAGATGCTGAAAATAACCAAGAAGACGAAAGCGCAGGTTACAGAAAAGTTCCGTTTTCAAGAGAAATATACAT
This sequence comes from Chitinophaga pinensis, assembly GCA_943324545.2. Classification (GTDB taxonomy): domain Bacteria; phylum Bacteroidota; class Bacteroidia; order Flavobacteriales; family Flavobacteriaceae; genus Flavobacterium. Next base: position 10,829 of record CALPMA020000062.1, on the reverse strand, counting down.
TGAAAGAGAAGACTTTTTGGAAGAAGCACCCGCTAAATTTTTTCGTTTGTCAATAGGTAGAGAAGTGCGTTTGAAAAATGCCTATATCATTAAAGGGGACAGTGTTGTAAAAGACGCACAAGGAAATATCACCGAAATTCACGTCACTTACGATAGCGATAGTCGAAGCGGTAGCGGAAGCGAAGCAAGTCAGAGAAAAGTGGCCGGAACGCTGCATTGGGTTTCTATTCAACACGCCATTCCAGCTGAAGTTAGAATGTACGATCGTTTGTTTATTGACGAAGCGCCAGACAGTCACAAAGAGAAAAATTTCTTAGAATTTATGAATCCGAATTCTTTACAAATCGTAAAAGGTTTTGTAGAGCCGAGTTTGGCAAACGTAAAATCGGGAGACAAATTCCAATTTCAACGCATGGGTTATTTCAATGTTGATAAAGATTCAGCTCCTGAAAAATTGGTGTTTAATCGAACTGTTGGATTGAAAGACGCTTGGGAAGAAAAAGGTAAAAAGGAAGAAAATTTATTGATGTCGATGCAAAAAGAGATTAATAAATATGTAAAAGAAAAAGACGATTCTATTGCTAATGCGACTCTGGACGCCATTATTGATACCATAAAAAGCATCGATAATTTCAGTTTGATTTGTCAAACGGTAATTAAGAACATAAAAAACGATAATAATGCCTTATTGTTTTCAAATTTGATTTTACATTTTTCTGATAAAGTAAATTTTAAAGATATCGATTCTGAAGTTTTGACGAAATTATATTCCATGTCGTTAAAAAGTCAAATGCCGGCGGTGCGAATTTTTGCGATTCGCAATTTGAAAAACGATATCGAGAATTATAACGATTTTAATTCGCAACTTTCAGAATTAAGACAATCTGAAAAAAATGAAAAAGTGTTAGAAGAATTGAAATAATAATTTTTATTCCAAATAAAAAAGCGCCTAAATGAGGCGCTTTTTCTATTATTGATTTTAACTATCGAATGAAGTTAAGTTATAAATTTGAACGATTAAAAACGGCTTTTATATCTTGCTTTTAAAGTGGTTTTTTAATTTTTAAGACAAATCCTTCGTCTTTTAAAAAACGATTAAAACAACGCTTTAATTTTAAGTTTTAACTAAAATTTACGCTGCTTTTGCAAAACCAAACCTATAAAACTGAAATTGCTTTTTGAATTCGATTGACCGTTTCTTCTTTTCCGATAAAATCGGCAATATCAAAAAGATGCGGTCCTTTTAGTCCGCCAACCAAACTCAATCGAAAAGGTTGCATAATTTTTCCCATTCCAATTTCATTTTCGGTCATCCAGGCTTTTACGATGGTTTCAATTTTATCTGAAGAAAAAGAATCAATACCTTCCAAAACAACAATTAATTGTTTCATTAAATCACTAGTATCCTCTTTCCAATTTTTCGTTGCTTTTTCATCGTAGGATGTTGGCGCCTCGAAAAAATAATCGGAGAGCGACCAAAATTCAGTTACGAAATTCGCTCGTTCTTTTATTAAGGAAACCAATTTTGTCAATCGCTCTTCCGAAATAGAAATTCCTTTTGATTTCAATATTGGCGCATATGATTTTGCTAAATCGGAATCGCTTTGCATTTGTAAATAATGATGATTGAACCATTTGTTTTTCTCCGGATCAAATTTTGCTCCCGCTTTATGAACCCGACTCAAATCGAATTTGTTCACTAATTCTTCCAAAGAAAACAATTCTTGTTCAGTTCCGTCATTCCAACCTAATAATGCTAAAAAGTTGATTACTGCCTCAGGATAAAATCCCGATTCTCTATAACCTGATGAAATTCCTTCGTCCGTTTTCCATTCTAAAGGAAATACTGGAAACCCTAATTTGTCTCCATCACGCTTGGATAATTTTCCATTTCCAACAGGTTTTAAAATCAGCGGCAAGTGAGCAAATTCAGGCGCTTTCCAACCTAAAGCACGGTACAATAAAACGTGTAACGGCATTGACGGCAACCATTCTTCTCCACGAATTACATGGGAAGTTTCCATTAAATGATCGTCCACAATATTCGCCAAATGGTAAGTTGGCATCCCATCGCTTTTGAATAAAACTTTATCGTCTAATAAATTGGTTTCAAATTTTACTTCGCCACGGATAATGTCATGCAAATGCAAAGTCTCATCAACTGGCGTTTTAAAACGAATTACATATTCTTCTCCATTTGCAATTCTCTTTTCTGTTTCTTCTTTTGTAATAACCAAAGAAGTGTCTAATTTTTCTCGATTGTGGTGGTTGTAAATAAACGTTTTTCCTTGATCCTCGTGTTGTTTTCTATGTAAATCTAAAGATTCAGCAGTATCAAAAGCAAAGTACGCCCAACCTGAATTTATTAATATATCAGCATACTGTTTATACAATAGTTTTCTCTCACTTTGGCGATAAGGTCCAAATTTTTCGTTTTTTCCAATCGTTTCATCCGGTGAAATACCAAGCCATTCTAATGCCTCTAAAATATAACTTTCGGCACCAGCAACAAACCTATTTTGATCGGTATCTTCAATTCTTAGAAAGAAAACACCATCATTTTTTTTTGCAAATAAATAATTAAATAACGCAGTGCGAACGCCACCAATATGTAATGGTCCTGTAGGGCTTGGCGCAAAACGAACACGAATTTGATTTGACATTTTTATAAACTTTCAGCAAAGATACAATTTCAATTTATGTCTATAAAAGATAATTTCAAAGCCAGTCGAAAAAAGTTAAACGACTTCAATATAAAATCGTATTTTTATCGGTTATTAAAAAGCGCTTGCAATTGGAGAATTCAAAATCTATTTTTCTAAAATTAGAAGCTTTTATAAAAAAGTATTATACCAATGAATTAATACGAGGCCTGCTATTATTTATAGGCCTAGGTTTAATTTATTTACTATTTACTCTTTTTATAGAATATTTTCTTTGGTTAAAACCAATAGGAAGAACGATATTGTTTGTGTTGTTTATTTTAGTTGAAGGTTTATTGTTGGTTAGATTCGTTGCCTTTCCGCTTTTTAAATTATTCAAACTTCAAAAGGGCATTAATTTAGAAGAAGCATCAGCAATCATTGGAACTCATTTCAAGGAAGTGAGCGATAAATTAATTAATTTTCTTCAACTTTCGGATAATAACAATCAGGAAAAATCGGAATTGCTTTTAGCTTCCATCGAACAAAAGGCAAAATTACTAAGCCCAATACCTTTTAGTAATGCGATAAATTTTAATGTCAATAAAAAATATTTGCCGTTAGCAATTTTACCGATTTTATTTTTCTTATTTTTCTATGTTTCAGGAAATAGCAACGTTCTATCTCAGAGTTTCGAAAGGGTCATTAATTTTAAAAAGCAATTTTTACCGCCAGCGCCGTTTGAGTTGGTATTGCTAAATAAAGATTTACAAACCGAACAAAACAAAGATTTTGTTATCAAAGTTAAATCAGAAGGAAAAATAATCCCGGAAACCGTAATGATAAACATTGGTTCTGAAAGCTACTTTATGGAAAGCAATGGACGAGGTGAATTCCAATATAAAATTGAAAAACCAAATTCCAATATTTCTTTTTTTATGGAAGCCAATTCCGTTTCCTCGTTGGATTTCGAATTAAATGTGGTTACCGTTCCCGCAATAACTAATTTAGAAATGACTTTAAACTTTCCGTCCTATTTGAATAAGAAATCGGAAACTATTAAAGGAACTGGAAACGCCATTATCCCCGAAGGCACATCGGTAACCTGGAAGATGGCCACGGTTGCTACACAAAGTGTCATTTGGACCAATTCAAAAAGCAGCGCTTCGTTTTTAAAACAAGAAAATCAATTTAGATTGTCAAAAAATATTTCTCAAAACACAGAATACAATATCATTACATCTAATACTAAAGTTAAAGATCACGAACGGTTAAGCTATCAAATTTCGGTTATAAAAGATCTATTTCCGACAATTAATGTGAATAACGCTCCAGATAGTTTGAAGGTTTCTAAAAATTATGTTTTAGGACAAGTCTCCGATGATTATGGGCTTAGTAAACTACAAATCGTCTATTACGAAAAGGACAAGCCCCAAAATCAAAAAAGAGCGCTTATTTCTGTCAAAAAAGATGTTTACGACCAATTTGTATTTGCATTTCCAAACAATCTTCCGGTGGAGCAAGGAATTGCTTATGAATATTATTTTGAGGTATTTGACAATGATGCTATTCATAATTACAAAAGTTCAAAATCGGCAGTTTTTTACAATAGAATTGCGACTGATCAAGAAAAGGAAGAGCAAATTTTACAAGAGCAAAACAACAACATCAATAGTTTAGAAAAGTCGTTGAAAAACCAAGATAAGCAAATTTCGGAAATCGAAAAGCTTCAAAAGACCGGAAAGGAAAAAGAAAGTTTGGAGTTTAAGGACCAACAAAAAGTCAATGATTTTATTAAGCGTCAAAAGCAACAAGACGAAATCATGAAGGAGTTTTCAAAAAAAATGGAAGAAAACTTGGAAAAATTTAAATCTGAGAAAAAAGACGAATTCAAAGAAGATCTACAAAAAAGGTTACAAAACGCGGATAAAGAAGTAGAAAAAAATAAAAAACTTTTAGACGAACTTAAAGAGCTAAACGACAAATTAAAAAACGAAGAACTTTTTGATAAACTAGAAAAATTCAAACAAACCACTAAGAATCAAACCAAAACATTAGAGCAATTAGTAGAGCTGACTAAGAAATATTACGTTGAAAAAAAGGCAGAACAAATTGCCGACCAATTGGACAAACTATCCGACAAGCAGGACAAATTAGCGGAAAGCGAAAAAGAAAACCAAGTTGATAAGCAAGAAGCAATCAATAAAGAATTTGATAAAATTCAACAGGATTTGAAAGATTTGGAGAAAGAAAATAAAGAATTAAAGTCGCCAATAGACCTTCCTAAAGATACTGAAAAAGAAAACAGCATAGACGAAGATTTGAAAAAAGCAACGGATGAATTGCAAAAACAAAATCAGTCTAAGGCGAAACCAAAACAGAAGAGCGCCTCAAAGAAAATGAAGGAAATGAGCGGCGACATGAAGGAAGGAATGGCAGATGCAGAAATGGATCAGCTAGAAGAAGATGTTAAAATGCTTCGCCAAATCTTAGATAATTTATTGGCTTATTCTTTTTCTCAAGAGGATTTAATGAAACATTTTAAAGGATTAAAACGCGGTTCACCTTCCTTTAATAAAGATTTAAAAATCCAGCAAAACTTAAAACAACAGTTCAAGCATGTTGACGACAGTTTGTTTGCAATGTCTTTAAGAAACCCAAAAATAGCAGAAAACGTAACCAAAGAGATTGGTAACGTTCATTATAACATTGATAAATCGCTTGGTAGTTTTGTGGAGTCTCAAATTTCAAAAGGCCTTTCTCACCAGCAATATGCTATTTCAGCCTCAAATAAACTGGCCGACTTCCTTAGTGATGCTTTAAACAACATGCAATCTGAAATGAAGATGTCGGGTTCTGGAAAAGGGGGAAAACCCAAACAAGGAAAAGGGCAAGGCTCGGGAATGCAGCTGCCAGACATCATCAAAAAGCAACAAGGACTTGGCGAAAAGATGAAGGAAGGAATGAAGAAAGGGAATAAACCAGGTGAAGGGACCAAGACCGGACAAGGAGAAAAAGGCAAATCTAAAGGTGAAGGAAAACCAGGAAAAGGAGATTTCCCAAACGGAGAAAGTGGAGATGATGGCGAAGGAAATGCAGGTGAAATCATGAAAATTTATCAAGAACAAAAACAACTTCGTGAGGCATTAGAAAACGCTCTAAACAAAGAAGGCGTTGGAGGAAATGGTCAAAATGCGATGGAGCAAATGAAACAAATTGAAAAGCAATTATTGAATAAGGGTTTCAACAACGAAACACTACAAAAAATGTTGAATTTACAATACGAGCTCTTAAAATTGGAAAAAGCAGCCCAGCAGCAAGGCGAAGAAAAGAAGCGGCAATCGCAAACTAACCAAAAGCAATTCATCAATCAAAGCAAGCCCCTTCCTGCGAATTTGCAAGAATATCTCAATAGCATTGAAATTTTAAACAGACAAGCCTTACCTTTGCGTTCAAATTACAACCAGAAGGTTCAAGAATATTTTAAAAACAATGATTAGTTTTAATTACGAAACCGATTTCGAATTACACAATGAGTCTGATTTTTCCAAGTGGATTTCGGCGGTTATTCTTTCTGAAAACAAAAAAGAAGGGGAGATTAATTATATTTTCTGTGACGACGACTATTTGTTGGAAATTAATCAGCAATATTTGGATCACGACACCTTAACCGACATCATAAGTTTTGACTATTCCGTTGGAAATGAGCTAAATGGAGATGTTTTTGTATCGGTTGAAAGAGTTAAAGAGAACGCGTCCGACTATAAAGTGACTTTTCAAGAAGAAATTCAGCGTGTTTTGGTTCATGGAATTTTACATTATTGCGGATACAAAGATAAAACAGAATCGGACGAGCTTATTATGAGAGCTAAAGAAGAAGAGAAAATGAAAATGTTTCACGTGGAACAATAATTCTTGTAGCGAATTTTTGGCCTATCGAGAATTTGTTATCCCGCATTCATTCCAAATCTTTCGAAAAAATACTCGAGGATTTTTCCTTCAATCTGGGCTAAATTTTTTTTGTAGTTTTGCATTTAAAGCAGTAGAAGAAAACGTTTCACGTGGAACATAGTTATAACGATTATTAAATAAAAAGAATTTGTTTCAAGATACTTACGATGTTATTGTTGTTGGCGCCGGACATGCAGGTTCGGAAGCCGCCGCTGCTGCTGCTAATTTAGGGGTCAAGACTTTATTGGTTACAATGAGCTTGCAAAATATTGCTCAAATGTCTTGTAATCCAGCCATGGGAGGAATTGCCAAAGGGCAAATTGTAAGAGAAATTGACGCGCTGGGAGGCTATTCAGGAATTGTGTCTGATCGAACCGCCATCCAATTCAAAATGTTGAATAAATCAAAAGGGCCCGCAATGTGGTCGCCGAGAGTTCAAAGCGACCGAATGCGTTTCGCTGAAGAATGGAGATTAATGTTGGAGCAAACACCAAATCTAGACTTTTATCAAGAAATGGTTTCGGGATTAATTATTGAAAACGGACAAATAAAAGGTATTAAAACTTCTTTAGGAATTCAAATAAAAGCCAAAACAGTTGTTCTAACCAACGGTACTTTTCTTAATGGTTTAATTCACATAGGAGAAAAACAATTTGGAGGAGGAAGAGCCGGCGAAAGCGCTGCCTACGGAGTCACCGAAGATTTAGTAAAAGTAGGATTTGAGTCGGGCAGAATGAAAACAGGAACGCCGCCAAGAGTCGATGGAAGATCGTTGGATTATTCCAAAATGAACGAAGAAAAGGGCGATTCAAAGCCTGATAAATTTTCTTATTCAGACATTACCAAGCCCCTTGCGCTTCAGAAATCTTGTCACATGACCTATACCTCTTTAGATGTTCACGACATTTTAAGAGAAGGGTTTGATCGTTCTCCAATGTTTAATGGAAGAATAAAAAGTCTTGGACCTCGATATTGCCCCTCTATTGAAGACAAAATAAATCGCTTTGCCGATAAGGAAAGACACCAGTTATTTGTAGAACCAGAAGGCTGGAATACCGTTGAGGTTTATGTAAATGGATTTTCAACTTCCTTGCCAGAAGACATCCAATTTAAAGCGCTAAGCTCTGTTGTTGGTTTTGAGAAAGTGAAGTTTTTCAGACCAGGTTATGCTATAGAATATGACTATTTTCCGCCTACACAATTAAAACACACTTTAGAAACCAAGTTGGTTGAAGGGCTTTATTTTGCTGGCCAAATTAATGGGACTACGGGTTATGAAGAAGCAGCTTCTCAGGGTTTAATGGCAGGTATCAATGCGGCATTAAAAGTACAAGAAAGAGCACCTTTAATTCTGAAAAGAGACGAGGCATATATAGGTGTTTTAATTGACGATTTGATTACCAAAGGCACAGAAGAGCCATATAGAATGTTTACTTCTAGGGCGGAATTCAGAACATTATTACGTCAAGACAATGCCGATTTTAGATTGACGCCCCTTTCCCATGAAATAGGTTTAGCGTCGGAAAAGCGTCTTCGAAGAATGGAACACAAGTTACATGAATCAGAGAAAATGGTTGCCTTTTTTAAAGAAACGAGCATCACTCCGGCAGAAGCCAATCCGATTTTAGAAGCAAAAGAAACCGCCTCAATAGATCAATCCGATAAGATGTTTAAAATGTTTTCACGACCTCAAATTGATCTTGAAGACATGATGAAATTAGACAAAGTCAATGAATACATTGCTGTCAATGAAATCGATTTGGAGATTTTAGAGCAAGCAGAAATTCAAGTTAAATATTCGGGTTATATCGAGAAAGAAAGAAACAATGCGAATAAATTATTAAGATTGGAAGATCTTAAAATACCAGAAGATTTTGATTACAATAACATCAAATCGATGTCGATAGAAGCCAAGCAAAAACTTTCAAAAATTAGACCCGTAACCATTTCACAAGCTTCTAGAATTAGCGGCGTTTCACCAAGCGACATCTCCGTTTTGTTAATTTATATGGGACGATAATAATTTTGATTTTTAAACAATATGTTCCATGTGAAACCATTTTGCTAAAGCTTACTATTATTGGACTGTTTCGATTTTCAGTTATAATGCCAGGATTAAAATATGGATATTTCTAATAAAAAACACTTTCTTACCGTAATTGATCATTCTGTTTCAAAAGAGATTTTTGAACTGTATTACGATCAAGATTTAGATATGTTGATTACATCGCCTCAACCTTCACCTGAAAATTTAGGCAGTTATTACGAAAGCAATGATTATATTTCACACACTGATTCGAAGAGATCTTTATTTGAAAAAGCGTATCATTTTGTAAAAGGAATTGCATTAAAAAACAAATTAAATTTGATTAATAATTGCAACTCTAGAAAAGGCAATTTATTAGATATCGGAGCCGGAACAGGAGACTTTTTATTAACTGCAAAACAAAATGGTTGGAGCATAATTGGAGTCGAACCAAATGAAAAAGCAAAGGCGATTGCCATTGGAAAAGGAATCAAATTTTCGGATTCTACACTAGAACTAGAAAGCAACTCTTTTGATTTAATTACCATGTGGCACGTTCTTGAACATGTTCCAAATTTAGAAATTCAAATCAAAGAATTAAAAAGATTGATCAAGCCTAGTGGAACAATAATTATTGCGGTTCCTAATTTTAAATCTTACGACGCAAATTATTACGGAAAGTTTTGGGCAGCATTTGATGTGCCAATTCATTTTTGGCATTTTTCTAAAACAGCGATCAAATTACTTTTTGAAAAAGAAAACATAAAATTAGAAAAAGTGCTTCCCATGAAGTTTGATTCTTTTTATGTGAGTTTGCTTTCGGAAAAATACAAAAACGGAAAAATGAATTTTGTAAAATCAATCTGGATAGGATTAGTATCAAATTGGAAAGCAAAAAGGAGTTCAGAGTATTCTTCGCAAATTTATGTGTTAAAAAACAACGAAAAAGCGATTTAAAGCGATTTAAAAGACAGTTTTTATCTTCAACATCACATTTGCTACTATTTTTATTAATTTGCCGGAAATTAGCTTAAAAAAATCCAATTTTTATAGCTAATTCTTATAATAAACCAAAAATCAATCATAAAAACTTATAGTTCTCAAATCGGACAAACATGAAACATTTTAGTTATTAAATTAAAATTTATACTTTTACCAACAATTAAAAAATCAATATCAAAAAAAGGATGAAAAAATCATTAGTAATTATTGCAATCGCATTTTCAGTTATTTCATGCAATAAAAAAGCAGAAGTTGCAACAACAAAAACCGCATACGTAGATACCTCAAAATTAATGATGGAATCTACAGAAGCAAAAGACATCGAAGCAAAATACAAAGCCAAATCAGAAGAAATGGGGAAAGAGCTGGAAATCGAAATTGCAAAATTTAAAGCTGAAGCTGGAAGTTTTCAAAAAAATGCTCAAATGAATGGCCAAGCATGGGCACAACAAAAGGGAGCAGAATTACAAAAAAGAGAACAACAACTTCAATATGCTCAACAATCTATAGCACAACAATTGCAACAAGAAAGCGGTGTAGAAATTGATTCCGTAGTGAGCAGCGTTAAAAAGTTTATCAAATCTTATGGTAAAGAAAAAGGATACGCCTATATTTATGGAACTGGAGACGCGGCTTCGATATTATTCGCTGAAGACAAATACGATATCACCAATGAAATAATTAAGCTTATAAACGATAAGTATAAATCTTCTAAATCAGAAGTTAAAACAGACACGAAAACTATAGAAAAAAAGAAATAATAATTCTTTCAAAATAGTAAAATGCCTTCGATAGAAGGCATTTTTTATTGTTAGTAATTAAAATATAAATTGTACTTTCAACGTCTAATTTATAACAATGCAACCGATATCCGAAGCCGCAGAATTTACTTTAAAATTTATCAATCAAACGAACCGTTCTCTATTTTTAACCGGAAAAGCAGGAACAGGTAAAACGACACTTTTAAAAGAAATTATTAAAACCACACACAAAAACACAGTGGTGGTGGCGCCAACAGGAATTGCAGCATTAAACGCCGGCGGAGTTACCATTCACTCGATGTTTCAATTGCCTTTTGGAGGTTTTATTCCCGATAATTCAGTCCCCCACTTTTCAGAGAGAGTCAAATTTGAAACCAAAAACACATTAGTTCGACACTTCAAAATGAGCGGTTTAAAAAAATCGGTTATTCGAAATATGGAATTGAT
>CALPMA020000061.1 GCA_943324545.2 Chitinophaga pinensis | reverse complement strand
GCTTTACCAGTGTTAGTTTTTTCTCCGTGTTTAGCGAAGATCTCTTCTTTAATCTCTTTAGTTAAATACATTCCAATATTTGTTTAATGATTTTTATGTATGTCTTACAGCTATTATAAGACCGGGCAAAAGTACTACTTATTTTTTAAAAACCAAATAAAAATCAATCTCTATTGCTAATTTATAATTATCTGATAGTCAGCTGCTAAAATTTCTACCAAAAAATAGTATACAATACAGCTATTATCGATGTCAAAATTGTTACAAGTTTTCAATTAATTATTAAACTTTCATTTCGAATTATTGGAGAATAAAAGTTGCAGTCGCTGATTTTAATCCAGTTGATTTAGCTTCTAATTTTATGGCTCCTTTATTTTTTCCAGCTTGAATAATAACTTGACATTTTCCGTTGAAAGCACTTCTTTTCCAAGCCCCTTCCATGCATTTATCTTGTTCGTGAGAACTAGGATCTCCATTACCCACGCCGATAATTTTAGCATATCCACTTAGGTTAAAAACAATCAAATTATTGGCGTCTGGAACTGCTCTTCCCTGCTCATCTTCAAAAGAAATATTGACTACTGTAGCGTCTTTTCCATCAGCAAGTAAAATCGTTTTATCTGATGATAAAATCACTTTTGTGGCTGGACCAGTAGTTTCCACTTTGGTTGTTATTTTCTTTCCTTTTTTAAAAGTAACGGCTTCTAAAATTCCAGGCTCATAATTTACTTCCCACTGTAAATGGCTGTTTCTTGGCATTACTTTTTTACCTAAACTTTTCCCATTTAAAAATAATTCAACATCATCCGCATTGGTGTTTACCCAAACATCAATGGACTTACCTATTTTGTCTGGCCAATTCCAATGTGGTGAAACATGCAAAACATCATTATTTGTCCACCAACTTTGATAATAGTAATAAATGTTTTTTGGAAAACCGCAAACATCCATTATTCCAAAATGAGAATTAATATTTGGCCATTTAAAAGGTGTTGGCTCCCCGCGATAATCAAAACCGGTCCATACAAAACCGCCTAACCAATACTTATTTTCGGCTGCTAATTTCCACCAAGTCTCTGCTTTACTCGCCCACCAAGGAGCGGTAATATCTTGGTCAGGGACATAAGCTTTTATGGAATCGGTTACATAAATTCCTCTTGTAGTTACCGTACTTCCCATTTCTGTTCCCAATATAGGTTGGTTTGGGTGGTCCCGATGGTAATCTGAAACGGCATATTGTCGGTAGTTGAACCCACGAATTGGGATAACTTCATTTACCCCTTTATATTCATTTCCCATATCGGCAGCATAAGTGCTAGTTCGAGAAGGATCAATTTCTTTTTGGATAGCCAAAAGTGATTGTGCTATTTTTTTACCGTATTCACTTCCTTGAATGTTTTGTTCCTCATTTCCAATGGACCATAAAAATACCGAGGCATGGTTTCGATCACGAATTAATAATCGTTTAAATTGCTCTTTGTATTCTGGGCTGCTGTTAAGTAATCTATGCTCATCTAAAACCAGCATTCCCAAGCTATCACAGGCTTCTAAAAGTTCTGTGGTAGGCGCATTGTGGCTTGCTCTGTAGGCATTAGAACCCATTTCTTTCAATAATTTTATTCTGTAAAATTGAAGATAATCAGGTAAGGCACTTCCAATTCCAGCATGATCTTGGTGGTTATTGGTGCCCTTAATTTTTACTGATTTGCCATTAAGAAAAAAACCTTCGGTGGCATCAAATTTAAATGTTCGTATCCCAAATCTTGTTTTTGATTGTTGGAGAATTTGGTTTCCAACTTTAATAACAGAAATGGCTTTATATAAATACGGATCTTCTATCGACCAAAGGCGAGAATTTAGAACCGTTAATTTTTGTTTGATAACGGTATTTTTATTTGCGTCCAAGCGAACATTAGTTTCATTCGTTTTCGCAATTATTTTCCCATTTCTATCGGTAATATAACTGTAAGTGGTGCAATTTGAAGGATTTAAATTGCTATTTTCAATAGTAGTTTCAATAGATACCGAAGCAGTTTTGTTTTTTAATTGGGTAGTAATGTAAACGCCATTTTCTGGAATAAAAACTTTCTCCGTAATATTTAACCAAACATGTCTATAAATTCCCGAGCCTTCATAAAACCAACCTTCGTTTTGAGTGGCATCTACACGAATGACAATTACATTTTCGTTTTCGAAATTCATATAATCAGTGACATCGAAGGAGTTTCCTAGGTAACCGCTAAAATTAGTGCCAACATAAAAACCATTTATCCAAATGGTAGCATTTCTATAAATGCCGTCAAACTGTAATTCAAAACGGTTATTGATTTTTGACCTATCAATGGTGAAATGTTTTCGATACCAACCAATACTAGTTTCAGGATAAACAGCTCCAACAGGTTTATAGCCGTGGCTATCCATACTATGAGTATCTGATTTTTCAAATGGTAGCGATACTACCCAATCATGAGGGACATTAATTTTAGTCCAGGTAGAATCAACAAATTTTGGATTTACAATAGTAGTATCATAAACATTCGATTTATGGAATAAAAGTGTATTTCCATAATTGAAATCTTTACTTGGATCAGCTGAATTTCCAAAATGAAACCTCCAATCTTCGTCAAGGCTAATTTTATTTTGAGCAAAGGAACTGTTACTTACAAATAAAATTGAAATAAAAAATGCTATTTTATTAATCGATCGGAATATTATTTTCATCATTTTGCCGTGTTAATTTCTAAAAGCATCTAGCGCTAGTGATGGCTTTCCGTTGGTTTGCCAACAGTTTAGTTGATAGCCACTCCATGTTTTTTCACCTTCAGGTTCCCAATAAATTACACCAAGTCCTTTTTGATTTGGCACATTTCTCACCGCATTAATCGTTGCTGTAAGCATGTCTTTTGTATTTTGTACCAGGGTATAATCTCCGCCTACTTCCACCACCATAACTTCTTTATTGTATCTAGTAACCATATCGTTTAAATTATTTTGGAGGTCGGCAATGGTAACTGTGTAATTGCTATTTAACCAATAAGGATAGTAGGAAAGACCAATAACATCATATTTTACATTATTAGTTCTTGCATTATCAAAAAACCATCTAAATCGCGAATTATTATTGCCTTGATCAATATGCACTACCACTTTTATTGTTGAATCGATTGCTTTTGTTGCATCATAACCTCTGTTTAATAGTAAAGCCAATTGGCCAAAATTCGTTGAATTTCCCTCAGGCCAAAGCATTCCTCCAGGAATTTCATTTCCTATTTGAACCCATTCCGGAGTTACACCGGCAGTTTTAAGTGCGGTTAATACTTCAAAAGTATGGTTGTAAACGTCACTTAATAATGTGGTAAAGGAATGCGAAGCCCAAGCTGCTGGTTTGTTTTGATGACCAGGGTCAGCCCAAGTATCACTATAATGAAAATTAATCATTACACGCATCCCCAAGTTTTTTGCTCTTACAGCCATTGCTACCGTCTCGTCTTTGCTACAATGTCCGTTAATTCGGTCATTGGATGGATTTACAAATACTCGTAATCGGATAGTATTCATTCCTCTGTCTTTTAACAACTGCAAACAGTTTTTTTCAGTTCCGTCAGCATCGTAAAATCGGTATCCTGTTGCTTCCATTTGTGACAACCAACCCACATCTGCTCCTTTGGCAAAATTGTATGTTGGTGTTGGATTAGGATTTGGTATTGTGTCAGGAGTTTGTGAACTACTACAATAGGATAATAATAGTGAAGTTGTTACTACAATTAGTAATAAAATTTTGGATTTTGAATTTTTCATATTTAATTAATTTCAAATTTATATACTGTTTTTTGCAAATAAGTTTCGTTTTTTTTCAATACGGAATTTGGAAAATGGGGATGGTTTGGGGCGTCAGGAAAATTTTGAGTTTCAAAACAAATTCCACTATTGGTTTGGTATTTTAGTTTTTCTTTTCCAGTTAATTGATCGTCAAATTTTCCACCAACATAAATATGAACCGAAGGTTGATCGGTGTAAACTAGCATTTTCAAATTATTTTTTTCACTAAATAATGAAGCTGCAATTTTATTTTCTTTATTTAATACAAAAGAGGTATCAATTTTATCGGGGCATTTTTTAGTGCTTGAGAAGTCATTTGGAGAATTAACTACATTCAAAAGTACTCCAGTGGGAACATTGTCACCATTAGTTTCTAAAAGTGTTTTGGAGTTAATGTATAGATCTTGATTTGCAACCGTTTCTGAATGTCCTTCAAGATTAAAATAACTGTGATTTGTCATATTCACAATCGTGTCTTCAGAAGTAGTGGCGATGTAATCAATACTCAATTCATTATTTTCGGTTAGCGTATAAGTTAGTTTTACTTTTAAGTCACCAGGAAAGCCACCTTCATTATTTGGACTAAAATAAGTCAATGAAATGGATGGATTTTTACCTTCAATTGTTTTTACAACCTCCCAATTTCTTTGGCTAAAACCAATATTACCGCCGTGGAGGGAATGATTGTTGAGGTTTTTTTCTAGTTGATATACGCTATTGTTTAATGTAAATAAGCCTTGGTTAATTCTGCCTGAATACCTTCCTACAGTGGCTCCATAATAAGGGGAGCCGCCGATTTCATAAGATTTCATATAGTCTTCTAATGATTCTAATCCCAAAACTACGTCTATAATCTTTCCTGTTTTTAAAGGAATTTTTAATGAGTTAATCGTAGCACCGTAATTGATTATTCTAACTTCAATCCCATTACTATTTTTCAATTCATAGCTATATACAAATTCACCATCTGGCATAGTCCCAAATAATTTGCTTTTTGAATTGATAATAACTCTTGACATAATGTACTTGTTAATTAACTTTTCCCAAATATATTATCTTTATGTGAAAAATGGTTAAAATCCAAACGATTTGTATAAATTTTATGGCTAAAATAATTCAGCAATTTGTTCATTAACGAACTCTAAAAATCGTGCGTCCTCCGCTGTAAATGGATCCAAAGTATTGGAGTCGATATCTATTTGACCGATATTTTCCCCATTTACAAATAAGGGAACTACGATTTCTGATTTTACAGTAAAACTACAGGCGATATAATTGTCTTGTGCAGCCACATCGGGAACTACGAAATTACTATTTGAAACCGCTACTTGACCGCAAATTCCTTTACCAAAGGGAATAACAGTGTGATCCGTTGGTGCACCAACATAAGGTCCTAAATGTAAAGTTTGAGTAGCATGATTTGCAAAATAAAAACCAACCCAGTTGTAATGGGAAATATTTGTTTCTAAAAGCGAACAAATCTCTTTTAATTTCTCGTCCCTACAGGTATTTTCGGCATTAACAATTTCAATAACTTGGGGTTTTAATTCAGCAAAAGTCATAATTTTAGTTTTTACAAAAGTATTTAATTGCGCTCATCTTTTTTTATATAAATTTGTTAAAAATTACAATTGTGAAGAATTATTGGATTCAATACAAACCATTTTTACTTTTCTTGGTTAAATTTATTTTCACCTATTTGGTACTTACCGCTGTTTATCAATATTATTTAAATCAATTTGATGCTAATAAATATGAAGTTGATGGTTTTACCAAGTTGGTAACAAATCAAGTTGAAGAAACACTCTTATTTTTTAATTGTGATGCCAACATCGAACCTCATCCAACGCAACCTTGTTATAAGTTTTTTTATAATGGTAAATGTGTTTCTAGGATTATTGAAGGTTGCAATGCTTTAAGTGTAATCATTTTATTTATCGCTTTTGTAATAGCGTTTTCAGGAAAAATTAGAAATACGATTTACTTCATTATCGCTGGAAGTTTGATTATTCATTTATTAAATATTACAAGAATCGCACTATTAATGGTAGCCTTTTATCATTTTCCTAAAGCCAATTTTATTTTACATGATATTTTATTTCCATTGGTTATTTATGGAACTGTTTTTATTTTATGGATAATTTGGGTTAATAAATTCTCATCATATGCTAAAAAACCTACTAAATAATAAAATCAGAGTTTTTGGATTGTTTTTATTGGTGCTCGTTTTAGCGTCAATTAGAATATTCGAAGAATCGTTATTCTATGATCCTTTTTTGAACTATTTCAAGGCCGATTTTAGTAATTTTCCTTTGCCTGATGTAGAGAAATTGAAATTGTTTGTTAGTTTGTCTTTTAGGTATTTATTAAATTCAATAGTTTCTATAGTTTTTATTCAAATTGCTTTTAAAGATTTAAGTTTCACCAAGTTTGCCTCCATTTTATTCGGAATTTTATTCATTATTTTAATAATTGCGTTCTATGGTGTATTGGTATTTTATGCAAATGAAAACAAAATGGAGTTATTTTATGTTCGTAGATTTTTAATTCAACCCTTATTTTTATTGTTATTTATTCCAGGTTATTTAATACAAAAACGGACAAATTAATTTTATCACAATATTTATTTTCATTTTATTTTATCGTTTACCTTTGCATTATGAATTTTAGAAAAAATATATGTATAACTCTGGCGCTCTTATTGTTGGTTTCCAACAATGGATTTGCATTTAATGTACATTATTGTGGTGATGAAATTTCATCAGTTTCATTCAAAACTTCAATATCTTCAATTGAAATTGAGAAAAATTGCTGTGGTGAAATAGAAAAAAAATCAAATTGTTGTGATACTAAAGTGCTCCATTTTCAAAAAAAATCAGAAACTTCATTATCCCATTTATTTTTTCAAATAGCCGATATACAATTGTCTAATTATGATTGGAGTCCAAATTCTACCATTATAATTTCGAATTTTAAAATAAATTCATCCACAACTTATTTTTGTGAAGCCAACGCACCGCCTTACTTTAAGTTGTATTCCCAATATATATTCTACGCTTAATTTTTATGTTTTTAAAATGAATCACTTTTCACGTGGTTATAAATCATTTTTTAACATAAAAAACATAAAATGCAAAAACAAATTTCAATTCTAATATTACTGTTTTTTTGTTCTTATAATTCCTTTTCTCAAGATACTTTGAAGGAAATAAAAGTGCAAAATTCGAGTAAGAGTTTGCAAAAATCATTAAAACTTACTGCCAATACTACACTACTTTCCAGTAAAGAATTATTGAAGGCGGCTTGCTGTAATTTGGCCGAGAGTTTTGAAACCAATCCATCAATCGATGTTAACTTTTCAGATGCTTTAACAGGAACCAAACAAATAAAAATGCTCGGTTTGACTAGTCCGTATTTAATGATCACTGAGGAAAATATACCGTCAGTTCGCGGCGCCTCTCAGGCTTACGGGTTGTCATTTACACCAGGAACATGGGTAGAAAGTATCCAAATTACCAAAGGTGCCGGAAGTGTTGTGAATGGTTATGAAAGTGTTTCAGGACAAATAAATACTGAATTAATCAAGCCCAATAATGACATTCCATTTTTTGTAAATGCATACGGATCTACCGATTCCCGATTCGAATTAAATACGCATTTCAATAAAAAAATATCAGATAAATGGAGCTCTAGTTTATTCGTTCATGGCAATACTCGGGTTGCCAAAAATGATATGAACAATGATGGATTTTTAGACAATCCATTGGGAAAACAAATCAATATTTTAAATCGTTGGCAATACACCAATGCTCAAAATGGATGGGTTGGCTTTGTTAATTTCCGATATATGAACGATAAAAAACAAACGGGTCAATTGGATTTTGTACCTAATCGGGATCGTCTTACAACTAATTTTTGGGGTTCGGAAATCAATACAGAAAGAGTCGATTTTTCAACCAAATTAGGGTATGTTTTTCCTGACATGCCTTTTCAAAGTATCGGTTTTCAGAATGCATTCAACAGTCATGATCAAGAGTCCTATTTTGGTTTAAACCAATACAATATTAAACAAAAAAGTTATTATTCCAACTTGATTTTCAATTCAATTATTGATAATACAATGAATAAATTTTCAACGGGAATTAATTTTTCCTTTGACAAATACGAAGAGTTTGTAAACCAAATAGATCATAGTAGAACCGATAATTCTATTGGTGCATTTTTTGAATATACCTATGACAACACTAGTAATTTCAGTGTTATATTAGGAGGTAGATTTGATAACCACAACAGAATTGGCGCTTTTTTCACCCCTCGATTGCATGTTAGATACAATCCCTGGGAAAAGGGAGTAATTCGTTTTTCTGCCGGACGCGGAATACGAAGTGCAAATATTTTTGCAGAAAACCAACAGCTATTCGGAAGTTCAAGAAACTTCGAAATTTTGAATACTGATGGAAAGTTTTATGGTCTTAATCCAGAGATAGCATGGAATTACGGACTCAGTTTTTCTCAAAAGTTTATACTTTTTAACAAAAATGGAGATTTAGGATTTGATTTCTACAGAACTGATTTTCAAAATCAAGTGGTGGTTGATCTTTATCAAGGCCCGCAACAAGTGGTTTTTTATAACTTGAATGGCAAGTCGTTTGCTAACAGCTTGCAAATTGAATTTAATTATGAATTGATGAAACACTTTAATTTGAGAACGGCATATAAATATTACGATATTCAAACGGATTATCAATATGTTACTCAAGAGCGACCTTTGCAGGCTAAACATCGATTTTTTGGAAATATAGAATACCAAACTCATTTATTTGATGATGGAAAACAATGGAAGTTTGATTTCACATTAAATTGGTTGGGCACACAACGATTACCAAATACCATCTCTAACTCTGGAATCGATTCAATGCCAGATTTTTCTCCTTCATTTTCAGTTATGAACATGCAAATTACCAAAGTTTTTTCAAGTATCTTTGAAATATATATAGGCGGTGAGAATATTGGAAATTACAAACAAGAAAAGGCAATTTTAGGAAGTGAACATCCTTTCAGCACCGCATTTGACACTTCAATTATATATGCGCCAATATTTGGACAAATGTATTATGCAGGATTACGATTTAAAATCAAATAACCAATTAAAGTAACAATTAAAACAACAATTATGAAAAAATTAATTTTAACAGTAGTATTTATTTTAGGTGGATTTTCTATCCAAGCACAAGAAAAATTAAACAAAAATGCCAAGTATGAATTTGAGGTAAATGGAAGCTGTGACATGTGTCAAAGTCGAATTCAAAAAGCGTCATTTTCAGTTGCAGGAGTAAAATCAGCAACTTGGAGCATTGAAACACACAAATTGAATTTAATTTTAAACGAAGAAAAAGCAACTGTTTTGGACGTAAAAAAAGCCGTTGCCAAAGCCGGTTATGATACTGACGAAGTAAAAGCGACTAGCGAAAATTATACAAAATTACCAGGATGTTGTCAATACGATAGGAAATAGAGGGGTTATTTTTGCGTTAATTTAATTTTAAATTGCACTATTTAATTGTGTCTAAATTTAATTTTAGTTACTTTCACGCCCTATATAAATTTTGTTTTTGACAAAGTAAACCAATATATCTATGAATAATTTTGATTGGACTCAATTAGTAAATCCTGAGTTTTATATAACCCTTCAAATTGCAGGATTCCAAATTGGACTTTACATTGTTTTATTTATTGTTTTTGCCGAAACGGGACTTTTTGCAGGTTTTTTCTTACCAGGTGACAGTCTTTTATTTTTATCTGGTATTTACGCTTCTGGGTCAGTAACTGACGGAGTTTATCATCCGGGTTTAGTAGATCAATTTTATCATATCGACAATGACTTTTTAAATGTTCTAATCTTAGTTTGCTTCATTTCTGTAGCAGGAATTCTTGGAAATATGGTAGGATATTGGTTCGGAGCCAAAAGTGGGTATTATCTTTTTAAGAAAGAAGATTCCTTTTGGTTTAAGAAAAAATACCTTGTTCAATCGAAAGATTTCTTCGAAAAGTATGGAGGTAAAGCGATAATCTACGCTAGGTTTTTACCAATATTCAGAACTTTTGCCCCTATAATTGCGGGAATTGTACAAATGGACAGAAAAAAGTTTATGTTTTTCAACATCTTAAGTTCTTTCCTATGGGCTTCAGTTTTAATTTTTTCAGGGCATTATTTATATGGCATTTTCTTAAATTACGGTATAAATTTGAAAAATTATATTGAGTATATAGTAATTGGAATTATATTAATTTCAACATTACCAGTTCTACTTAAACTATTAAAAAAAACAGTAATTAAATAAATAGAATAATTTATATAAAATAAAAATCCGCTTCACAAGATGAAGCGGATTTTTTTATTTGAATGGTATATGAATTACATCATTCCTGGCATTCCGCCACTCATTGGGCTCCCTCCTGTGTTTTCTTCTTTAATTTCTACTAAAGCACATTCTGTTGTTAAAATCATTCCTGCCACTGAAGCAGCATTTTCAAGGGCAACTCTTGTAACTTTTTTTGGATCAATAATACCTGCTTTTAGCATGTCAACGTATTCGTCGGTTTTGGCATTATAACCAAAATCTCGTTTTCCCTCAGCAACTTTTGCAACTACAACCGATCCTTCAAGACCAGCATTTTCAACAATAGTTCTTAGAGGGGATTCTACAGCACGAGAAATAATTTGAATTCCTGTAGCTTCATCTGCATTGTCGGCTTTTAAATCTTTCAAAGAATTTTTAGCTCTCAATAATGCAACTCCACCACCTGCAACAATTCCTTCCTCGACAGCAGCTCTTGTAGCGTGTAAAGCGTCGTCAACTCTATCTTTTTTCTCTTTCATTTCTACCTCAGAAGCAGCACCAACATAAAGAACAGCAACCCCACCAGCTAATTTTGCTAAACGTTCTTGTAATTTTTCTTTGTCATAATCTGAGGTCGTAGTTTCCATTTGACCTTTAATTTGGTTCACACGATTTTTAATCATATCGGCATCACCAGCACCACTTACAAGAGTAGTATTGTCTTTATCTATAGTCACTCTTTTCGCAGTTCCCAGCATTTCAATAGTAGTATTTTCAAGAGTATAACCTCTTTCTTCTGAAATCACGGTTCCTCCAGTTAAGATTGCGATATCTTCTAACATTGCTTTTCTTCTGTCGCCAAATCCAGGTGCTTTTACTGCTGCAATTTTCAATGCCCCACGTAATTTATTTACTACCAATGTTGATAAGGCTTCACCATCTACATCTTCAGCAATAATCAACAACGGTTTTCCTGATTGCGCAACAGGCTCTAAAACTGGTAACAATTCTTTTAATGAAGATACTTTTTTGTCATATAAAAGAATGTACGGATTTTCTAACTCCGCTTCCATTTTTTCAGGATTAGTTACAAAATACGGAGATAAATAACCCCTATCAAATTGCATTCCTTCCACAACATCTACATAAGTTTCTGTTCCTTTTGCTTCTTCTACGGTGATAACCCCTTCTTTTCCCACTTTTGCAAAAGCATTAGCAATCAATTCGCCAATTACTTCATCATTATTTGCAGAAATAGAAGCTATTTGTTTGATTTTCTCAGAATCGCTACCAACCACTTTTGCTTGTTTTGCTAAATCAGCAACAATAGCTTCAACAGCTTTATCGATTCCTCTTTTTAAATCCATTGGGTTTGCTCCAGCAGCAACGTTTTTCAGGCCTTCTTTTACAATTGCTTGCGCTAAAACAGTTGCCGTTGTAGTACCATCACCAGCTAAATCATTGGTTTTTGAAGCTACTTCTTTTACCATTTGAGCTCCCATATTTTCTAAAGGATCTTGTAATTCAATTTCTTTAGCTACAGTTACTCCATCTTTGGTTACATTTGGACCACCAAAAGATTTTCCAATAATTACATTACGTCCTTTAGGTCCTAAAGTTACTTTTACAGCATTTGCTAATGCATCAACACCGCGTTTTAAACCGTCACGTGCTTCAATATCAAATTTTATATCTTTTGCCATTTTTATTATTGCGAGGATTGAAGTAATCTCATCCTCTAAATTAAGTTACTATTCTATTTATTACTTAAAGCTTAATTAAATTATCGCAAGAATATCGTCTTCACGCATAATCAAATAATCTTTACCTTCTAATTTTAATTCTGTACCTGCATATTTACCATACAATACAGTATCACCAATTTTTACTGTCATAGTGTGGTCTTTAGTTCCAGCACCCACAGCAACTACAGTTCCTTTTTGAGGTTTTTCTTTGGCAGTGTCTGGGATAAAAATTCCAGAGGCTGTTTTTGTTTCTGCCGCTACAGGTTCAATTAGAACTCTATCTGAAAGAGGTTTGATGTTTAAACTCATAATAATATATTTTAATTGTTTGTTGAAATTTTATGAAATTGTATTTTCAGAAATTGTGCCAATGTGTTAATTATGACAATTTTACCTAAAAAAAATGCCAGCATTGTC
The DNA here is from genome assembly GCA_943324545.2 of Chitinophaga pinensis. GTDB lineage: Bacteria > Bacteroidota > Bacteroidia > Flavobacteriales > Flavobacteriaceae > Flavobacterium. The sequence goes on along the minus strand of CALPMA020000061.1, from coordinate 482 downwards.
AGGCTGGCATTATTTATTTTATAAAAATAATTATTTTGTTGCTGGAACTCCTGGCGTTGGAACAGATTTAGCTGGTTCGGCTGGAGTAGCAGCAGCTGGAGTTACTTTTTGTGTTGTATCTATAATTTTAGAATCAGAATCACCAAATGAATCTGTAAAACTTAGGTAAGAAAATAATACTAATGCAGTTAGAATCATTGCTAATATCCAGGTGCTTTTATCTAAAAAATCAGTAGTCTTTTGAACACCACCCATCATTTGAGATCCTCCTAATGAAGAAGATAATCCACCACCTTTAGGGTTTTGAACCATAATTACTACAATTAGTAAAAAACATACTATTGTTATTAATACTAAAAAAATTGAAAATGTACTCATTGTTATTTATTATTTTGTTGTAAAATTTTAATGTCCGAAATACGGTTTGCAAAGAAACTACTTTTTTCTGGATATTTCAAAATTAATATTTCATAAGCTTGTAT
>CALPMA020000060.1 GCA_943324545.2 Chitinophaga pinensis | reverse complement strand
CCTTAAGGTGGTTATTGCGGCGGGGCTCACCTCTTCCCATCCCGAACAGAGAAGTTAAGCCCGCCTGCGCAGATGGTACTGCAATTTGTGGGAGAGTATGTCGTCGCCTTTCTTTGGAACCCCAGTCTAAATAGACTGGGGTTCTTTTTTTAATGGAACGACGTGTTCGCCCTTCGGGCTCGGTTCGTCGCCTTTCTTTTGAAAACCCTGTTTCGTTAGAAACGGGGTTTTTTGTTTTTAATAGCTTCAAGAGTAAATACAATAGCAATTACAATAACAATAGAAACTTGTTTTGCGTGAGTGATGGCAGTGGAAATCCTCTGTGGAGCGAAGCGCAACAGCGATTGTAGCGAACAGCGCGACCGAGTTTTGCACCGATTGTGTCGTTACTAAGAACCCTCTAAACGAGGGCACGCCCAAAGAAATAAAAGGGTTATATTATTTAGTTTCATTGTATAATGTTACTTTTGTATTCTAGACAAATAAAGGACTTATGAAAAATTTACAAATTTTTGTGCTGTTTCTAATTGGTGGTATTTTAACCGCTTTAGGAGTGTTATTTAAAATGATGTTATATAACTTCGCTAGTTTTTTTCTTATTATAGGGATGACTTTTAATGGTGTTGCCTTGCTTCTAATAATTTATAAATTATTTAAAAAAAAAGATTCTGATACGTTTTTAGATAGTTAGATTATAGAAAATGAAAATTAAACTAATAGCAATTGGGAAAACCGATAATAGTGCTTTACAAGCATTAATTGAAGATTATATGAAGCGTTTGTCGTTTTATATCAAATTTGAATTGGAGATAATTGCGGATATTAAAAAGGTAAAGAATTTATCTGAGGCGCAACAAAAAGAAAAAGAAGGGGAGTTAATTCTAACTAAAATAAGTCCTATTGATCATTTGGTTTTGTTGGATGAAAACGGTAAATCGTTTTCGAGTGTTTCATTTTCGGAGGAATTACAGAAGAAAATGAATGCTGGAATTAAAACTTTAGTATTTGTTATTGGCGGACCCTATGGATTTTCCGATCAAGTATATGCTAAAGCAAATGGTAAAATAGCACTTTCGCAAATGACATTTTCTCATCAAATGGTGCGATTGTTTTTTATTGAACAAGTTTATCGAGGATTTACCATTTTAAAAAATGAACTGTATCATCATCAATAAATTATATTAACTTATTACACAATTTTACGCATTCCATCGCCTCTTTCACATCGTGAACACGAATAATGGAAGCCCCTTTTGTAATTGAAATGGTATTTAATACACTAGTTCCGTTTAGGGCTTCCTCTGCATTAATATCCAATGTTTTATAAATCATTGATTTTCGTGAAACACCTGCTAGTATTGGCAATTCCAACACTTTAAACAACTCTAAATTACTCAATATTTCATAATTTTGATCTATAGTTTTGGCAAATCCAAATCCGGGATCAATTATTAAATCATTAATTCCCAAGTTTCTTGCCTGACTAATCTTGTCTGAAAAATAGGTTATCATTTCATTAATTATGTGATCATAATTCGTTTGACTTTGCATGGTTTTGGGATTTCCACGCATATGCATCATAATATAAGGGATATTATTTGAAGCGATCACTTCCATCATTTTTTCATCCAAGCTTCCTGCAGAAATATCATTAATTAGTGCTGCTCCATTATTTATGCACTCTTTAGCAACTGAACTTCTAAAGGTGTCTATAGAAAGTAAAGCCCCTGGAAACTCTATGAGGATCTCTTTAACTACTGGGATTATCCTACTTAGTTCTTCCTCTTCAGAAACAAACTCGGCATTTGGCTTACTAGAATAGGCTCCAATATCGATAAAAGTAGCTCCTTCATTTAGCATTTTTTTTACTTGTGTAATTGCATTATTTTCTAATGAATATTTTCCACCGTCATAAAATGAGTTGGGTGTAATATTTAAAATCCCCATGATTTTTGGAGTAGATAAATCGATAATTTGACCTTTGCAATTAATTGTCATAGTTAAAAAGTACGGTTTTGAATAAATCTAAATTTATAATCGTTAATGTTCACTTATCAATTAAAAAATATTCTTATTTTTGATGAAATTTATACAAATATACATCAATAAATGGATACTACTTCTCAAGAATACGATAAGGTAATTGCAATATGTAGATCTTTGTTTGTTAATAAAATGAAAGATTATGGAAGTGCATGGAGAATTTTAAGATTGCCATCATTGACGGATCAAATTTATATTAAGGCGCAAAGAATTCGTAGTTTGCAAGAAAATGAGGTTCGTAAAGTTGATGAAGGAGAGGCGGGAGAATTCATAGGCATAATTAATTATTCTATCATGGCTTTAATCCAACTGGAATTAGGAACTGTAGAACAACCCGATTTAGATGTGGAAAAGGCTACATGGCATTATGACGCTAAAATCAATGCAACCAAAGAATTAATGGAAAATAAAAACCATGATTACGGTGAAGCTTGGCGCGAAATGCGTGTCAATTCTCTAACGGATTTGATTTTGCAAAAGTTACTTCGTGTAAAACAAATTGAAGATAATAAAGGAAAAACACTTGTTTCTGAAGGTATTGATGCCAATTATCAAGACATGATTAATTACGCTGTTTTTGCTTTAATTTTAATGAACTTCCATAAATAATTTAAATAATCGATTATGACAGCTAAAGAAAAGTACCTTCCAATAGCCATTAGATTTTGTATTTCATTTTTATTTTTATTGTCGGCAGTTGCCAAATTATATCCATCTCCTTATTTTGCAATTTCAACATTTGAAGTAAAACAATTGTATCCCCTTGGTTTTTCAAGTGATGTAGCTCCGTTTTTTTCAAGAATATTGATAGGAATAGAATTCGCACTTGGTCTATTAATTTTGCAAAAGCATTACTTAAGAAAATTAGTAATCCCTTCAACATTATTAATGTTAGCTGTATTTACAACACATTTAATCATCGTTACCTTTCAAGATGGCGGTAACTCAGGAAACTGCGGTTGCTTTGGAAGTTTATTACCAATGACTCCTATTGAAGCCATTTTAAAAAATGTTGTTGCTATAGTATTATTAGTGGTTTTACTTAAGGTTATACCTAAAAAAGACGAAAGCAAAAGTAATTTCTGGATATTAACCTCTATAACTTTGACTTTTATTTTACTATTATTTATGTTGGCACCAATGCAAGCGGAATCTAATCTGATTGATGTTACAGGTGCTGAACCAGAAGAGGCTGCTTCAAATGAAATAATTGACACAGTTAAAACAAATTTTGTAGTTGAAACAATAAAAGCAGATACCGCTAAGAAATTAGTTAATGAAATTAAAGATGAACCTAAACAAAAAAAATCAGGATATAGCTCTTATTTTGCTTCAATAGATAAAGGCAGAAAAACACTATGCTTTTTTGTTCCAGGTTGTGATCATTGCCGAGAGGTTGCTAAAGAATTGACTGAAATGAGAGCGAAAGATAAAAATTTCCCTGAAATTAGAATCATCTTTATGAATGAAGAAGCCGATTTAATTCCTGACTTTTTCAAATTTGCTGGAGCAAAATATCCGTATAAAATTATCGAAGTGATTCCTTTTTGGAATGTTTTAGGAACAGGAAAAGATACCCCTGGAGTTAAATATTTATGGAATGGTAATGATTTTAAATATTATTATGGTATTACCGATAATAAATTCAATGCTATGGAATTTAGTAATTTGATTCAAAAATCCTATTCTGCTCTTAAAACTAATAAATAATAAATTCTAATAATGAAAAAAATAATTGCACTATTTGTAGCCTTAGCTTCATTCTCTTGTTCTAAAGCTCAAAAAAAAGAATTTTCCAATGAAGCGTTAACTGAAAAAGTTATTGATTTGGATGGATCGGAAGTTTCATTTCAATCGGTACTAGATAAATATAAAGGAAAAACTGTGGTACTCGAATTTTGGGCTTCTTGGTGCGGCGATTGTGTCAAGGCAATGCCAAAAATTAAAGAATTGCAAAAAAACAATCCAGATGTAGTTTACGTGTTTTTTTCATGTGATAAAACGTTTGACAAATGGAAAGAAGGAATAGAAAAGCACGAATTAAATGGCAATCACTATTTAGTAAAAGACGGACAGAAAGGCTCGTTTGGCAAGTCCATTGAATTAGATTGGATTCCAAGATATATTATTGTCGATAAAAAATCAAAAATTAGTTTGTATAGAGCTATTGAAACTGATTTTGAGTTGATTCAGAAAACATTGAATGATTTGAAATAAACTTTTGTATTGCTTTTATAAATATTAAATAATAATAATGAGAACTAAAATTGTAGCAGGAAACTGGAAGATGAATAAAAATTCAGAGGAAACTGAAGATTTATTGAATGAATTAATTGATAAATTACCAACCGATAAAGTAGTTCAAATTATTGTTGCGCCTACATTCGTCAATTTACAATCGGCGGTTAATCATTTAGAATATACCAATATTGGAGTGGCGGCACAAAATATGCACCAAGCAGAAAGTGGCGCTTTTACAGGGGAAATTTCTGCAACTATGTTGCAAAGTATTGGCGTCAACGCAGTGATTCTTGGTCATTCAGAACGACGAGCTTATTTTAATGAAACTGACGCCTTAATTGCTAATAAAGTGGACACGGCAATTAGTCATAATATGACTGCTATTTTTTGCTTTGGTGAAGAATTGAAAGACCGACAATCTGGGAATCATTTTAACATTGTAGAAAACCAATTAAAAGAGGGTTTGTTTCACATTCAACCTGCTTCATGGGAAAACATAGTCTTGGCATATGAGCCAGTTTGGGCTATTGGAACAGGCGAAACTGCTAGCCCAGATCAAGCACAAGAAATGCATGAATTCATAAGAGAAACGGTAAGAAAAGCTTTTGGCAGTGCTATTGCGGAAAGCGTTTCAATTCTTTATGGTGGAAGTGTAAAACCAGAAAATGCCAAAGAAATTTTCTCAAAACCCGATGTTGACGGAGGATTAATAGGAGGTGCAGCTTTGAAAGCAGAAGATTTTGCAGCAATAGTTAACGGGATTTAAAAATCAAAACATGTCAAACATTTATTTAGGATTTCATTTTGCAGTGGAGCCGAAAGAATTAGGATCGGAAATATTAGTAGCTGAATTAGGTGAATTGCCTTTTGAGAGTTTTATAGAAAGTCATTCTGGTATTGTAGCCTATATCCAAAAACAATTCTGGACAGCGAATGTTCTCGATAATCTTCACATTCTAAGTTCACCGGAATTCAAAATTTCCTATACCATTGAAGAAATAGATCAGGTAAATTGGAACGAAGAATGGGAAAAGAATTTTGAAGCTATTGATGTAGAGGGTATGTGTCATGTTCGTGCTCCTTTCCATCCAAAAACAGAGGCGAAATATGATATCGTTATTGAACCTAAAATGAGCTTTGGAACCGGCCACCATGAAACCACTCACATGATGATCCAACACCTATTAGAAACAGATGTTGTCGGAAAAAAGACATTAGATATGGGTTGTGGAACGGCAATTTTAGCAATTTTAGCTGAAATGAAAGGCGCCCAGCCTATTGATGCTATTGATATTGATAATTGGTGTTACCTTAACTCAATTGAAAATGCCGCAAGAAATAATTGTAATCAAATTACAGTTTATGAAGGAGATGCCGATTTATTGAAAGGTAAAAAATACGATTTGATAATTGCTAATATAAATCGGAATATTTTATTAAATGACATGAAGTCTTATGTTGATTGTTTAAATAAAGAGGGAATATTATTATTAAGTGGTTTTTATAATGAAGATATTCCATTTATTGATGCTTCTTGTACCGAGAAAGGGTTGAGCTATTTAAAAAAGTTGGAGAGAAACAACTGGGTATCATTAAAATATATAAATTAGTAGTTGGAAAAAATGTAATTTGTAAAGCTATGAGTACAAAAGAGAAAGTACTTGAAAAAGTAGTTTTAAAAGAAAGTGTTTCTTTTGATAATGAAATCGTAATGTACAACGATGATGTAAACACTTTTGATCACGTTATTGACACCTTAATTAGAGTTTGCAGCCACACTCCAGAACAGGCGGAACAATGTACTTTAATTGTACATTACAATGGAAAATGTACCGTTAAAACTGGATCAATAAAAGAATTAACCCCTCAATGTCTTCAATTGTTAGAAGCTGGTTTAAGTGCAGAAATAGTATAATAGTATTGTTTTAAAAGGAATTACTACATTTACTTTTTTAAACTTAGTTTATTTAATTGTCAAAAATAACACACACAGAAAATTAATGGAGCAGTACGGAAAAATACTAATAGTAGCAATGCCTATTTTTTTATTGATGATTGTAATTGAATCGCTTTACGGCTATTTCAAATTCAATAAAAAAGTTCGTTTAATGGATAGTGTTTCTAGTATAAGTTCGGGAATGACCAATTCAATTAAAGATGTTTTAGGTTTAACAATCACTTTTATTTCCTACGATTGGTTGCTCACCCACATTGGTATTGGACATTTAGAATCTTCAATTATAACCTATTTTATTGCCTTTATTGTAATTGATTTCTACGGTTATTGGGCGCATCGATGGGCACATCAAATCAACTTTTTCTGGAATAAGCATGCCATCCATCACAGTAGTGAAGAATTTAATTTGGCTTGTGCTTTACGACAATCGATTTCAAGTTTTGTAAATTTATTCACCTTTTTATTGATCCCTGCTGCCCTTCTAGGTGTTCCAACAAAAGTGATAATCATTACGTTACCAATCCAATTGTTTTTACAATTTTGGTACCATACCGTTTACATTAAAAAATTGGGTTTCCTAGAAAAAATCTTGGTAACACCATCTCATCACAGGGTTCACCACGCTATCAATCCAGAATATATGGATAAAAATCATTCTCAAATATTTATTATATGGGATAAATTGTTTGGTACTTTTCAGGAAGAATTAGATTCAGTACCAGCAGTATTTGGAATTACAAGACCTGCAGAGACATGGAACCCTATTCGAATAAATTTCCAACATCTAGGATTGCTAATTTCGGATGCTTGGAGAGCTAAAAGCTGGAAAGATAAATGGACTATTTGGTTTAAACCTACCGGGTGGAGGCCAGATAATTTTGAAGAGAAATTTCCGGTAAATAAAATAAAAGATGTTTATGGTTTTGAGAAATTTAATTCTTCCAATTCTAAGAAATTAATCTACTGGGCTGTTTTACAGTCTCTTATAACTTTATTATTTGTAAGTTATTTGTTTAACAATATTGCTTTTATTGGTTTTCCAAATATATTTATTTACGGAGCCTTTCTTTTTGTCACAATATATAGTTATACTGAATTAATGGATACACATAAATTTTCACTTTTTTGGGAAGGTTTCCGATTTTTATTTGGTGTATTGATTGTTCTTAATTTCGGAGATTGGTTCGGATTAAATAGTTTCATATCGATTGGTAGTTATCTTGTTTTAAGTTATCTAATCGTTTCCTTTTTGGTGACTTTCTATTTTGTATTTATTGATTTTAGAAAACCTACTCCAATAACCCAAACACTATAATTGATGAAAAAAGAATTTTTTCTTGTAGGGTTTTTGATTATTGCCACTATCAATATAGTTTTAATTTCATTGAATTTTAATACATTATCACTTTGTTTAAAGCCTTTTCTAATTCCATTTTTGTTTTTGTACGTGTACTTAAGTCAAGCCTTTCCAACAAAAAAAATGTTGTTATTCGCCTTGACTTTTTCTTGGATAGGGGATGTTTTGTTAATTTTTTCTTCCACCAGTCAATGGTTTTTTATCTCCGGATTACTTTCCTTTTTAACAGCACATCTATTTTATATTTTCTTATTTTCCAAATTGGGAACTTCTAAACCCTATAAGAAAAATTCACTTTTTTGGCTAGGAATAATTCTAACTTTTATTTACTTGAAAAGTATTTTGGAATTGTTATTACCAGCTTTAGGACCTTTAAAAATGCCAGTAAGTTTTTATGCATTGACCATTTCAGTAATGCTAGGTTATGCTTGGCGAGGGTTTATATCTTGGAATAATAGTGCTAGATTCTATATTCTTTTTGGTGCGATTGCATTTATAACATCTGATAGTTTTTTAGCAATCAATAAATTCCGAGAACCTATCAATAATGCTTCAATTTTAATTATGGCTACTTATTTAGCAGCCCAATTAGGTCTTGTATATGGAGTGATAAAATTTAAAAACCAAATAAATTAGTTTTTTTAGTACTTGTAAATATTTCGTTGTCAAATATTTAATCACATTAAATTCAATAATTTAATTTATTACTCAACAGTTGTTAATTAATCAAAATTTTCAGGCAGTATAGTAAATAATTCAAAATATATCTATAGATTTGGGTATTAACTAATAATAAATTTTAAAAATGGTAAAAAAAACACTATCACTTGTTTCTTTAATGCTATTAATTGTAGTGTCTTCTGAGACATTTTCACAAAATAGAAAACCCTCAAGCCCAACTGGTTCAGTAAATGAAAAATCGGATTCTAAACCTGGAGATACTAAGAAAGAACCTAAACCCTATAAAAAGGTAATCGATTCTACAGCTGTTACCCAAAGAGGTTTGATCGATGTTCATAAAATAGATACTAAATATCTTTTTGAAATACCAGCTTCTCTGTTAGGAACCGAAATGATGACAATCACAAGATATTCTAAAACACCCGCCGGTGGAGGTATTTTTGGAGGTGAAGAAATTAACAGACAAGTAGTTCGTTGGGAAAAAGGATTGAATCACAACCTTCTATTAAGATCAATCACTTATGTTATTATGTCTCCAGATGATGACAAGCCATTAGCACAAGCCGTCAAAAATTCTACATCGGATCCAATTATCGGTAATTATGATGTACTAGCTTATAAAAAAGATGCTGAAGGTAAAATTACCGGTTTTGTTGTCGATTTAACTGCAACATTTGATGGGGATGTTCAAACATTTTCATTGGACCCAATAAAGAAACAAATGTTAAACATACAAGCGTTTCAAAAAGACAAATCATTCATCTCAAAAATCAGTACTTTTCCTATAAACACTGAGATTAGAAGTGTAAAAACATTTACTACTACACCTCCAAGAATCTCAACCGTGCCTACACCAAAAATAGGAGTTGATTTACCATCAGGTTTAGACGCTGGGTTAGTTACTTTGGAAACCAATACTTCTATTATTTTATTGCCTAAAAAGGCTATGAGAAAGAGAGAATTTGATGCACGTGTTGGATTTTTTGCAAATCAATATGGGGTTTTTGAAGAAGAATCACAAAAATCAGATACAAAAGTATTTGCTGTTAGATGGAGATTAGAACCTAAATCTTCTGAAGAGGCTCAAAAGCAAAAAAATGGAGAATTGATTGAGCCATTAAAACCTATTGTATATTATATTGATCCTGCTACGCCGGATAAATGGAAAAAATACATTAAGCAAGGTATTGACGATTGGCAAGTTGCTTTTGAAAATGCAGGATGGAAAAATGCTATTCGTGGAGAATATTGGCCAGAAAATGATCCGACAATGAGTTTAGAAGATGCGCGTTTTTCTGTATTAAGATATTTCGCTGCAGAAATTCAAAATGCTTATGGGCCAAATGTACACGATCCTAGGAGTGGAGAAATTTTAGAAAGTCATATTGGTTGGTACCATAATATTATGAGTCTTTTAAGAAATTGGTATTTAATTCAAACTGCTGCTGTAGATCCTGCAGCTAGAAATAAAAAGTTTGATGATAAATTGATGGGAGAATTAATCCGTTTTGTTTCTTCTCATGAAGTAGGACATACTTTAGGGTTACGCCACAATATGGGTGCTAGTTCAGCTACACCTGTTGAAAAATTAAGAGATAAAGAGTATCAAAGATTAAACGGACATACCTCTTCTATAATGGATTACGCGCGTTTTAATTATGTTGCACAACCTGAAGACAATGTTACAAGCTTGTTTCCAAGAATTGGAGATTATGATAAATGGGCTATAAAATGGGGATATTCTTATTTTGAAGATACAAAAACAGAGGCAGAAGAAAAAGCATTTTTAAATGAAATGACTAAAGAAGCCTACAAAAATCGTCGCTTATGGTTTGGAACGGAATCCAGTCCTTATGATCCAAGATACCAAACTGAAGATATTGGTGACAATGCAATGCGTGCTTCTGAATATGGAATTAAAAATCTAAAAAGAATTTTACCAAATTTATTAGAATGGTCTAAAGAAAATGGTGAGAGCTATGCTGAACTAGATGAATTATATGGCGCTCTTTCTGGACAATTCAGAAGATATATGGGACATGTTACTAAAAATGTAGGAGGAATTTATGATAGTCCAAAAACATATGATATGACTGGAGATCAATTTCAAGTTGTACCAAAAAGCATACAAAAAGATGCAGTTGCTTTCTTGAATGCTCAATTATTTAATACACCAAAATGGTTGTTAGATCAAAAAGTGCTTTCAAAAATCAATCCTGATAATGGAGTTGAAGCAGTTAAAGCAATGCAAGATGCAACATTAAGCAGTTTATTTGCTGGAGATAGAATGGTTCGTCTATTAGAAGCATCTTCAATTAGTAAAGACAACTATTCTATTGATGAATTGATGAACGATTTAAATAAAGGAATTTTTAGTGAACTAAAAAATAAAAATTCTATTGATATCTTTAGAAGAAATATTCAAAAAATCTATGTTGATAAAATGATTGATTTATTAACTCCAGGTACCGCTAATGTTAGATCTGTTCCTGTTGGAGTAACTTATGGTTTCAATACAAGAAGAGTAAATTTAGCTCAAACTGACTTACCATCAATTACTAGAGGTCAACTGATTAATTTAAAGAATAATTTAAAAATGTCAGCTTCAAGAATGACCGATAAGATGAGTAAATATCATGTACAGGATTTGATTTCTAGAATCAACATGGCATTAGATCCAAATAGAAAAGTAGCTTCAGATAAAAACTAGTAATCTAGTTACATGAGTTATAAACAAAAGAGGCTGTTCAATTGAACAGCCTCTTTTTATTAAAAAGTAAATACGATTACTTCACTTCTTCGTAGTCTACATCTTGAACATTGTCACCTTGCGCTTCTTGTGGCTGCGCTTCGGCTTGTTGACCTTGTTCTCCTTGAGCATACATAGCTTCTGTAGCTGTTTTCCATGCTGCATTGATATTGTCTAATCCTGATTGGATTGCAGTCAAATCTTGAGATTGGTGTGCCATTCTCAATTCAGTCAATGCATATTCGATTGCCGTTTTGTGTTCATCAGATAATTTATCACCTAATTCTTTCAATTGGCTTTCTGTTTGGAAAATCATTCCGTCAGCTTCGTTTAATTTTTCAACTCTTTCTCTAGCGATTTTATCTGCTCCAGCATTTGCCTCAGCATCTTTTTTCATTCTTTCGATTTCTTCAGATGTCAATCCAGAAGAAGCTTCGATACGTATATCGTGAGATTTTCCAGTTCCTTTATCTGTTGCAGATACTTTGATGATACCATTGGCATCGATATCAAATGTAACTTCAATTTGTGGAACTCCTCTTGGTGCTGGTGGAATACCATCTAAGTTAAAACGACCGATCGTTTTGTTATCAGCAGCCATAGCTCTTGCACCCTGCAATACGTGCAATTCAACTGTTGGTTGAGAATCTGCAGCAGTGGAGAAAATTTGTGATTTTTTTGTTGGAATAGTAGTATTAGACTCAATTAATGTAGTCATCACTCCACCCATAGTTTCTATTCCCAAAGATAAAGGGGTAACGTCTAATAACAATACATCTTTTACATCTCCAGAAAGAACTCCACCCTGAATAGCAGCTCCAATTGCAACCACTTCATCAGGATTTACTCCTTTTGACGCTTTTTTACCAAAGAATTTCTCAACTTCTTCAGCAATTTTTGGCATACGAGTTGAACCTCCAACAAGGATAACTTCATCGATATCAGAAACAGATAATCCAGCATCTTTTAATGCTTTTGCAACAGGTGCCATGGAACGTTTTACTAATGCATCAGACAATTGCTCAAATTTAGCTCTTGTTAATTTTTTTACTAAGTGTTTAGGTCCTGAAGCGGTAGCAGTAACGTAAGGCAAATTGATTTCTGTTTCAGCAGAAGAGGACAATTCGATTTTCGCTTTTTCAGCAGCCTCTTTAATACGTTGCAATGACATTGGATCCAAACGTAAATCGATACCTTCTTCAGCATTGAATTCATCTGCTAACCAGTCAATGATTGTTTGGTCAAAATCGTCTCCTCCTAAGTGAGTATCTCCGTTTGTAGATAATACTTCAAAAACGCCGTCTCCTAATTCAAGTACAGAAATATCAAATGTACCTCCACCTAAATCGTAAACTGCAATTTTTTGATCTACTCCTTTTTTATCTAAACCATAAGCTAACGCTGCAGCTGTAGGCTCATTGATAATACGCATTACTTTTAAACCAGCAATCTCACCAGCTTCTTTCGTAGCTTGACGTTGCGCATCGTTAAAGTAAGCAGGAACAGTAATAACTGCCTCTGTAACTGTTTGACCTAAATAGTCTTCAGCAGTTTTTTTCATTTTTTGAAGAGTCATTGCTGACAATTCTTGTGCTGTATATAAACGTCCGTCAATATCCACACGTGGTGTATTGTTGTCTCCTTTTACTACAGAATAAGGAACTCTTTTTGCTTCAGTAGATACTTCTGTAAAAGAATGCCCCATAAAACGTTTAATAGAAGCAACCGTTTTTGTTGGATTGGTTACTGCTTGTCTTTTTGCAGGATCTCCAACTTTGATTTCACCGCCTTCTACAAAAGCAATTACAGATGGTGTGGTTCTTTTTCCTTCTGCATTAGGAATTACAACTGCTTCATTTCCCTCCATTACAGAGACACAAGAGTTGGTTGTTCCTAAATCAATACCAATTATTTTACCCATTTTAATTCTATTTAAATTTAATT
>CALPMA020000059.1 GCA_943324545.2 Chitinophaga pinensis | reverse complement strand
TGATTAAATTCGGGACGCCTGCTACAAAAAAACAGTAAAATTATGCCAAGATCGGTAAATTCAGTTGCTAAAAGAGCAAGAAGAAAAAAAATAATGAAGCAAGCCAAAGGTTTCTTTGGTAGACGTAAAAACGTTTGGACAGTTGCTAAAAACGCGGTTGAGAAAGCAATGTGCTACGCTTACCGTGACAGAAAGGTGAATAAAAGAAATTTCCGTGCTTTATGGATTCAACGTATTAACGCTGGAGCTAGACTAGAAGGAATGTCTTATTCTCAATTAATTGGAAAATTAAAAGCTAATAATATCGAATTGAACAGAAAAGTTCTTGCAGATTTAGCAATGAATCATCCAGTAGCTTTCAAAGCTGTACTTAAAAAAGTAAAATAAACGTTTTATAAACTATATTTAAACTTACTTACTTTTAAAAACCATTCGAAAGAATGGTTTTTTGTTTTTTTAAAAAATTAGTTATGTCTTTTGTTTCTTCTTTTTGGCTGCTGGAAAAAGAACGTTGTTTAAAATCAAACGAAATCCAGGTGAATTAGGATGTAGATCTAAAACTGTTGGCTCTTCACCTACTCTATGTTGATAATCTTCAGGATCATGACCACCATAAAAGGTAAAAAAGCCCTTCCCTTTTTGACCATGAATATACCTTGCCTCGCTATTTAAAGCGTTCTCCCCTAATATCAAAACGTTCGATTTAATTTGATCTCTGTTAAAAGCTGTGGTTTGCCCCATAAACCCTTTCACTAGTTGAGTGTGATTTTGACATAACATTGTTGGAATAACATCCCATTTGGCAGAAAATTCCATCAATGTAAAGTAATCTTTCTCCATTGGCAATTGGCGTTTCTCTGTCATATCGATAGATGAAAATTCATAATGTTCTGGTTTTCTATCTAAAATAAAATCCTTGAATGCAAATGATTTCGAGTAATCAATTCGAGATTGATAATTACCTTCACTTTGATCTCCGTCAAACATTGGTTCGCAAATATCAACTCCTTCAGCCGATAATGCAATATCAAAACTATCAGTGGCTGAGCACATTGCAAACATAAATCCACCTCCTATTACAAAATCTCTAATTTTTTTTGCCACATCCAATTTCTCTTCTGATACTTTATTATAGCCTAATTTTAAAGCTAGTTTCTCAGCATCATTTTTTTGTTCTATGTACCAAGGGGAATTTCTATAGGCACCAAAAAACTTACCGTATTGTCCCGTGAAATCTTCATGATGTAAATGTAACCAATCATAAAGCAACAATCCATCCGACAAAACTTCTTCATCATATATAGGTGTAAACGGAATTTCAGCATAAGTTAAAACCATAGTTACAGCGTCGTCCCACGGTTGTTTTCCTTTTGGAGTATAGACAGCAATTTTAGGAGCTTTTTCCAAAATTACGTTTTCCATATTTTGAGAAGGACTTGAAATAGCATCCAAAATAGAGTTGGTTTCAGCATCATTTAGTACTTCAAAACTAACTCCACGAATTTGACATTCTTTGCGGATTTCATCGGCATCTGGCAATAAAAAGGATCCGCCTCTGTAGTTTAACAACCAGCTGGCTTTGTATTTTTTATCCAAACACCAATACGTTATTCCATATGCTTTTAGATGGTTTTGCTGTGTCGTTTCATCCATTGGAAGTAAAATAAAAGAGGCTTTCACTGAATATGAAATAAACAAAAATAAAAGTAATATCGAATTCTTGAAGTTCATTTAGTAAATATATTTCCTTCAAAGATAAAGGAATTGAATAAAAAAAACACCTAAATTAAATAGTAAATTAAGGTGTTTAAAATTGTAATTTGAAAGTGAATTATTTCTTACTCCATTCAGTAATATTATCTTCATTCATTTTTACATAATCATTATTTTTTGCATCTTTAGCAGCAGCTAGTGAAATTTTAGCCGTTTCAATAGCACCTTTTTTGTCACCTAATTTTGCTTGAATTAAAGATTTTAACTTAGTGTACCAATAAGGAGTTGTTTTATTTAATTCCAACGCTTTATTTATATAAGTAAGTGCTTTTGATAAATCACCATTTGATTGTAAATAAAATTGCGCAGCTGAAAAATAATCACCAGCTGAAGGTCCTGCCATAATTTTATCAATACTTGCCATAGCCATTTTTTGAGTTGGAACCTCAAATTTTAGTGAAACTAAGGTTTTTTCCCAACTAACGTTTAAATAACCAAAATTGTTATCTAAATTATTAATGTCAATAGTGAAATTTTCCACATTTTTATTTAACATTTGGGGAATCACTGAGGCTCTAACAGCTACATCAGATTCGTTCCATACTTCTGGAATTCCCCAATTGTCAGTTTTTGAATAGAAAATAACTTCCCAACTTTCCACTTTAGGCATAGTAAATAAAGCATATTTACCCTTTTTTAAAGTTTTACCATCAATTACAACATCCTCACTAAAACTAATTGTGGTATTTGAGTTGGCTCCTGTTCTCCATACTTTACCGAAGGGAACTAAATCACCAAAAATATTTCTCCCTTTTAATCCAGGTCTAGAATATTCAACTTCTACATCAGTTAAACCAACCATTTGATTCAAAACACATTTTGGACTTGGTTGGGGAGTTAAAATTTGCGACTGAAAAGTCAAGGAACTTAATAATAGCGCTACTAGCAAAACAACTTTTTTCATGATTTTAATTTTTAAATTGTTCAAATTTACGAATTCATTGGTGTAAAAATAGAATATTATAATTTATTTTAAAAATAATTTGTTTAACTAATTCTTTTAAAAGATAAACAATTGTATTTTTGTATAAAATTAAAAAAATGAAAATATACACGTTTAAAGCAACTCAAAAATTACCAATTTCGCTTGACGAAGCGTGGAAATTTTTATCAGATCCAAAAAATTTAAAATTAATTACTCCCGATTATATGGGTTTTATAACGCTTTCGGGTGATGATAGACCAATGTATCCTGGACAAATAATTCAATATATTGTGACTCCTGTATTAGGAATTCCAATGAAATGGGTAACAGAAATTACCCATGTTATTGACAGACAATATTTTGTTGACGAGCAACGATTTGGCCCTTATTCACTTTGGCATCACAAACACTTTATTAAAGAAATTCCTGGCGGTGTAGAAATGGAAGACATTATTGATTATAAAATTCCTATTGGAATTCTTGGTCAACTGGTTCATCCTATTTTGGTTAAACCTAAATTAAATGAAATTTTTGAATACCGAAGAACAAAATTAATTGCTCTTTTTGGTGAATTTAAAGAAGTATAACAATGAATGTATTTTGGTTCAGAAGAGATTTAAGAGTTGATGACAATAGAGGTTTCTTTGAGTCGTTAAATAGCAATTCAGAAGTATTACCAATATTTATTTTTGATAAGAATATATTAGACGAGTTACCTAAAGATGATGCTCGTGTAAGTTTTATTCACGAAAGATTGGATTATATTGATATGGAATTGCAAAAATTTGGGAAAAATCTAGCAGTTTTTCATGGCGATCCAATAACAATCATCCAACAGATAATTGCGGAAAATCAAATTCTAGCTTTTTATACCAATCACGATTATGAACCTTATGCAAAAAGTAGAGATCAAAAGATCAATTCTATTTTAGCATCCAAAAATATTGCATTTCACACTTTCAAAGATCAAGTGATATTTGAAAAAAGTGAAGTTATTAAAGATGACCAAAGTCCTTATGTTGTTTTTACTCCTTACTCAAGAAAATGGAAAGACTTGTTTCAAAGAACCAAATTAGAGCACTTTGAATCAGAAAAATTACTGAATAATATTGCCTATCACTCCTACCCTTTTTTAAGTTTAAAAGATATCGGTTTTGAGCAATCTAAAATTAAGGTTGCACACTATAATAATTCTGAAAAATTAATTTCAAATTATGAAGATACCCGAAATTTTCCTGCAATTGAAGGGACTTCGATGATCGGAACGCACCTACGATTTGGAAGTGTAAGCATTCGAAAAGTAGTAGCAAATGCGATATCATTTAAAAAAGATACCTACTTAAATGAACTAATTTGGAGAGAATTTTTCATGCAAATATTATGGCACTTTCCACATACTAGTAAAAATAGTTTCCGTCCAAAATATGAGGCTATTAAATGGAACAACAACGAATTAGAATTTCAAAAATGGTGTGAAGGAAAAACTGGTTATCCCTTTGTAGACGCTGGAATGCGTGAATTAAATGCCACTGGACATATGCACAATCGGGTAAGAATGATCGTCGCTAGTTTCCTTTGCAAACATTTATTGATTGATTGGCGTTGGGGAGAAACCTATTTTGCTAGCAAACTATTAGATTACGAACAATCGAGTAATGTTGGAAATTGGCAGTGGGCAGCAGGTAGCGGTGTAGATGCGGCACCTTATTTTAGAATATTTAATCCTACAGAACAAGTCAAAAAATTTGACAAAGATTTGGTTTATATCAAAAAATGGATTCCAGAGTTGCAGGACTTTACTTATCCCCAACCTATTGTAGATCATGTGTTTGCTCGTGAAAGATGCCTTAGAATTTTTAAAGAGGCTGTTGGATAATTTTATAAATTAGCAATAGTATGATAATTCAAATCATTAAAGTGATTGATAATCAAATCCGCTTTTGATAAATCCTGTAGTTTTGAGTGAATACTATTGTAACCCACGCAATAAATTCCAGCTGCTTTTGCAGCCAATACCCCATTAGTACTGTCTTCAATAACGATGCAATTCTCTATTGGAACTGTTGATAGCGAGGCAGCAAATTCAAATATGGCCGGATGTGGCTTAGATTTAGGAAAATCTTCACCACTAACTATATGTTTAAAATAAGAATGCAATCCAAAACGGCGAAATACTCTATCAATAGTTACTTTTGAAGCCGACGATGCCAGGATTAATTCAACTCTATTTTCATGTAAATTTTTGATTAAATTCTCAACCCCTTCCAACAATTCAAGATCTTCTTTATGATCAAAAGCATCATTAAAAATAGTTCGTTTTCTTAAAATTAACTCTTCAACATCAGCATTCAAATTAAAAATTGTATTTACTCTTTGGAATACATTTCGGGTAGAATTTCCTGTAAATGAGGTAAACAATTCTTCAGAAACTTCAATATTCAACTCAGAAAAGTGTTTAAAATAAGCGAATCTATGTACAGGTTCCGTATCTACAATTACACCATCCATATCAAAAATTACTGTTTGTATCATTATTCTTTTTTTAATAGATTTCGAATTACGGTTTCAGCAGCATACAACCCAAACAATCCAGGCATATAACTATTTGTCCCATAAAACGATTTTTTATAATTACTTCCATCAGTTGTTTTTAAACTACTTTGATCCTGAATTTCAGACGAAAAAACCACTTTAATTCCTTTATCAATTTTTACTTCTTTTAAGCGTTTCTTTATGGCTTTCGCCAAAAAGCAATTCACCGTTTTACTGATATCAGCTACTTTCACTTTTGAGGCTTCCATCTTTCCACCAGCGCCCATGCTTGAAATAATTTTTACTTTTTTTCTT
Source organism: Chitinophaga pinensis (assembly GCA_943324545.2). GTDB lineage: Bacteria > Bacteroidota > Bacteroidia > Flavobacteriales > Flavobacteriaceae > Flavobacterium. The sequence continues at coordinate 7,634 of CALPMA020000059.1, read as the reverse complement.
TTACATGCAATAATTAAATTCAGTTTTGGGGTCACACTATCGATACAATCCAAAACATAATCGTATTCATTACTTACAATTTCAAAAGCACGTTCGGGGGAAAGAAATTCTTGAATACGTATTAGATTTAGTTCCGGATTAATGTCCATTAATCGATCGCCTACAACAGTTACCTTAGGTTGTCCCACAGTTGAATGCAACGCCGGTAATTGTCTGTTAATATTCGTAATATCAACTACATCTCCATCAACTATGGTTAATGTTCCCACACCTGCTCTTGCTAAAAATTCAGCAGCAAAAGAGCCAACTCCTCCTAATCCAACCACTAATATTTTAGCATTTTGCAACTTATTTAATCCTTCCGGTTTGAACAATAAAGCTGCTCTTTCAGTCCATTGTACCATTTTATTATGTATTTATTTTTTTAAAAACGGTGTTGAAATTATTTTCAATTATCGTTACCATTTTAGCCAACTCTACTTTTCTATATTTTGCTGCTAATTCATAAACTACTTTAATTCCTTGCTCAATCGTATCTGTTTCTAAAAATAAACGATCCTTTGGGACAGAATTAAAAACCAATTCTAATTCCTTATTTAATATCAAATATTTACCAAAAGAAAGAAAGAATCCATTTTTAACTAACTCATTTGCGAGTTGAATATTCTTTGAAAACCCGTGAATAATCATTGGAACAGAAATATTCAATTTATTTTTTATGACTATTAATTCTTGAAAGGCCGCAACGCAATGAATTATAACTGGTTTTTGGTGTTTTTCGGCTAAAGCCAATTGTTGTTCAAATACTATTTGCTGTAAAGCCATTGGAATTTCAATTCTTTTATCCAGTCCACATTCACCAATTGCAAGACAATTATCTTCCTTTAATTTTCTCTCAATAATTTCTAAATCCTCGTGAACTCTATTCTCAATAATATACCAAGGATGAATTCCAATGGAATAATTAGTAATAGAATCATCAAATTCCTGTGGATATTGATTCACAATTTCCAAAACATCCTTCTGATTTGTAAATTGATGAGTATGTAAATTGAAAAAAATCATGTTGCAAAAATAGTTTAAAAGTTATTAAGCCACAAAGTTTATTACCTTTGTAAATTCAAATATATTCCATGTTAAAAACTGCATTTTATCGCTACATAAACAACTTTAAAGGGTTTACCAGAGAAATCTGGATTCTTGCGATAATTACCTTTATCAATCGTGCAGGTACCATGGTACTTCCTTTTTTATCAAAATACCTTAAAGAAAACTTAAACTTTTCCTACAGTCAAGTGGGTTGGATTATGGTGTCTTTTGGTTTCGGATCCATGTTAGGTTCGTGGTTAGGAGGTAAATTATCTGATAAAATAGGATTCTATAAAATCATGATTTTCAGTTTATTTACTAGTGGAATCGGATTTTTATTTCTTCAATACGTCACTTCCTTCGTAGGATTGTGCATTGGTATGTTTAGCATCATGGTTATTGCCGACATGTTTCGACCAGCTATGTTTGTATCACTTGGAGCTTATTCAAAACCTGAAAATAGAACCCGGGCGCTTACACTTGTTCGAATAGCCGTAAATCTTGGATTTGCTGCTGGACCAGCATTAGGAGGGTTAATAATTATGTCTATTGGATACCGCGGCCTGTTTTGGGTAGATGGTTTAACTTGTATTATGGCTATAGGTATATTTGCATTATTGGTAAAAGAAAAGAAAAAAACAATTAGCGAACCTGCAAAAAATGAAGAATCAAAAAGAATTTCAGTATTTAAAGACAAAATATTTTGGGTTTTCTTATTTGTTAGTTTTGTTACCGCTATGATTTTCTTTCAATTATTTACCACTTTACCATTGTACCATCATGAAAGATTTGGTTTAACTGAATTTGAAACCGGGCTACTTATGACATTAAATGGACTTCTAATTTTTGCACTAGAAATGCCAATTGTTAGTTATTTTGAAAGAAAAAAAGTACATAAATTAAAAATCATTCTTTGGGGTACTTTATTAATGTCAATTAGTTTTTATCTATTATTGATTAATATATGGGCAGGAATTCTAGTAATCAGCATGATTTTTGTATCAATAGGAGAAGTATTTTCTTTTCCATTCTCCAATTCATTTGCATTAAGTCGAGCACCAGCAGGACACGAAGGTCGTTATATGGCAATTTACACAATGAGTTTCAGTACAGCACATATTGTGAGTTCCAAATTAGGAATGGAAATTATCGGACATTTTGGTTACCAATGGAACTGGTTTGTAATGGGTGGTTTTGGGGTTATGGCAGCTTTTAGCTGTATATGGATTCAAAAACAATTAAAATTAGAAACAACCACAATCCAATAATATCTTAAAGAAATAACTATTTTTGCAACATTAATTAATATTATATCATTATGGCCAAAGGAATTTACACCGGGATTATAGAATTAGACGAAAACGGAAATTATTTTTGTGGAAGCTATCTCCTTGACTATCAAATGGTAGCAAAGAATTTTAAAGTTGGTGATAAAATTACCATTAAAACAGTTATTGTAAATCCTAGCGATAAATCATTTCCTATTTATGAAAAAAAATCTAGAAATTTCGCTATTGCAAACGACAAGCAAGAAAAAGAGTATTAATATGTTTAAAATCCTAGCCAAAATTAATCAACTTCTTTTACCTAGTTTAACGAAGCAAAGATTGGATGTTACCAAAGCTAAAAATTGGCAAAAAGCACTAATCGCCTACCGTTATTATGTAACTGTAAGAGCATTAGACTAATGCAAATTTTCAATAACTCAAATAGATTTATTTAAAAATACATTTGCAAATTAGACTTTAATACCTATATTTGCATCCACAAAATGGCCTTGTGGCGCAACTGAATAGCGCACTTGATTACGGCTCAAGAGGTTACTGGTTTGAATCCAGTCAAGGTCACAAAATAAAAAAATTAAACCGCTAAATATCAAATATTTAGCGGTTTTTTTTTATTTTGTAATTCCTAATATATTTTGAAATTAAATTAGGCTTTTACAACTATTTCAAAATTATTTATTTTCTTACAAATGGAGGCAGAAGTTGACTTGATACTTCACCGAAACCAATTCGAACATGCAAATTTTGACAGAAACCTTTTATGATAACAGTATCATAATCATTGATGAATTTACGCTCCGTTCCATCTTTTAATTTGATTGGATTTTTTCCACCCCAAGTCAATTCTAACATGGATCCAAAACTATCTGGAGTAGGTCCTGAAATGGTTCCCGATCCCATCATATCACCTGAATTTACTCTACATCCATTAGACGTATGGTGCGCTAACTGTTGACTCATTGTCCAATACATGTATTTAAAATTGGTTTTTGAAATAACAGTAGGTTCCCCTTTTTCTGGTTGAATGGCAACCTCTAAATTAATATCAAAAGCATTCTTGCCTTTTTGCTGTAAATAGGTCAAGGGTGTTGGTTCTTGTTTTGGACTCTTCGTTCTAAATGGCTCTAAAGCATCCATTGTTACAATCCAAGGCGAAATTGAAGAAGCAAAATTCTTTGCTAAAAAGGGTCCCAGCGGTACATATTCCCATTTTTGAATGTCTCGTGCACTCCAATCATTCAATAAAACCATTCCAAAAATATAATCTTCAGCTTCATGAATTGGAATGTTTTCACCCATTACATTTACATCGGTAGTGATGAAAGCAGTTTCCAATTCGAAATCAATTAATCTTGAAGGACCAAAAACAGGAGAAGTCTCACCTGCTGGCAATGTTTGTCCCATGGGGCGGTGAACCGGGATTCCTGAAGGAATAATTGACGAACTTCGACCGTGGTATCCCACAGGTAAATGCAACCAGTTTGGTAATAAAGCATTTTCAGGATCACGAAACATCATTCCAACATTCGTTGCGTGCTCTTTACTTGAGTAAAAATCTGTGTAATCACCAATTAAAACAGGTAATTGCATTTCAACTTCATCAATATTAAAAATAACTACTTTTTTATGTTTTTCATTATCACGCAACTTTGGATTTTTAGCATCAAAAATATCGGCAATTCTATTGCGCACTAATCGCCACGTTTTTTTACCATCCGAAATAAAATCGTTTAATGTGTCTTGCATGAACATATCATCGGTTAGTTCAATGTCCTCAAAATAATTTAATTGCTGTAAAGCTCCTAAATCTATAGCGTAATTACCTATCCTTGTACCTACAGTTACTACATTTTCACGTGTTAAGAAAACTCCAAAAGGGATATTTTGAATAGGAAAATCACTATCTTTGGCTACTTCTAACCATGATTTTCTATTAGGATCATTTGCTGTAATTGGCATCTTTATGTTGATTAGTTTGTTGAAAAATATGTACCAAATATATTATAAACTAAAATTTATACAAACCTTTTTTTTGTAAATTTGCGTTAAATTTAACAACTTCACAAAAATGCAACACGACAACGAAATTTTTGATTTAATTTTAGAAGAACAAGACAGACAAATTCACGGAATTGAACTTATCGCATCAGAAAATTTTGTAAGCGACCAAGTAATGGAAGCAGCTGGTTCTTGTTTAACCAATAAATATGCCGAAGGATATCCAGGAAAAAGATATTATGGAGGTTGCGAAGTAGTAGATGTGGTAGAACAAATTGCAATTGATAGAGCTAAAGCACTATTTGGAGCAGAATATGCGAACGTTCAACCTCATTCGGGATCACAAGCAAATACAGCTGTTTTTCATGCTTGTTTGAAACCCGGTGATAAAATATTAGGTTTTGATTTGTCTCACGGTGGACATTTAACCCATGGTTCTCCTGTCAATTTTTCAGGACGTTTATATACTCCTTCTTTTTATGGAGTTGAAAAAGAAACTGGCCGATTCGATTATGATAAAATTCAAGAAATTGCATTTAAAGAACAACCCAAATTAATTATCGCAGGAGCTTCAGCTTATTGTAGAGACATGGATTTTGAGCGTTTTAGAAAAATTGCAGATAGCGTTGGTGCCCTTTTATTAGCAGATATTTCTCATCCTGCTGGATTAATAGCTAAAGGATTAATGAATGACCCAATTCCTCATTGTCATATTATAACTACAACTACCCATAAAACCCTTCGTGGTCCTAGAGGTGGAATGATATTGATGGGTAAAGATTTTGAAAATCCATTTGGATTAACCACTCCAAAAGGGGAAATAAGAATGATGTCTTCATTATTAGATTTAGCTGTATTCCCAGGAAATCAGGGAGGTCCATTAATGCACATTATAGCAGCAAAAGCAGTTGCTTTTGGCGAAGCTTTAACAGATGAATTTTTCAGATATACGCTACAAGTTCAAAAAAATGCCAAAGCAATGGCAGATGCATTTGTAAAAAGAGGTTATCATTTAATTTCTGGTGGTACGGACAATCACATGATGTTAATTGACCTTAGAAATAAAAATATCACTGGTAAAGAAGCGGAAAACGCTTTAGTTAAAGCGGAAATTACAGTAAACAAAAACATGGTTCCATTTGATGATAAATCACCTTTTATTACTTCTGGAATTCGTGTGGGTACGCCTGCTATTACTACTCGTGGATTAGTAGAAAGCGATATGGAAACTATTGTTGAATTGATCGACAGAGTTTTAATGAATCATACTGATGAAGCTGTAATTGAACAAGTTGCGGAAGAGGTGAATGAAATGATGGGAGAAAGAGCAATGTTCGTATTCTAATAAAAATAGATTAATGTTTAAGGTTTATCGAATAAACTTTGAACCTTAAACTTTAAACTAAAATATATGTCAGTTTTAAGATTAAAATTACCAACCGATCCAAGATGGGTTAATATTGTGGAAACTAATATCGAAGAAATTCTTTCTGACCACGCTTGGTGTGAGCAAAAGGCGGCATCCAACGCAATTACTATTATAACCATTAATTCTGAATATCCCGATTTAGTTTCTGATATGTTGGCTTTAGCTAAAGAGGAAATTGAACACTTTGAAATGGTTCACAATATTATCAAAAAGCGGGGTTTGACTCTTGCTAGAGAGCGAAAAGATGAATATGTGGGAGAATTAGCACAATACATGAAAAAAAGCAATACTGGTAGTCGTGTTTCAGGATTTGTAGAACGCATGTTGTTTTCCGCGATGATTGAAGCTAGAAGTTGTGAGCGTTTCAAAGTGCTTTCTGAAAATATTAATGATGAGGAATTGTCGAATTTTTACAGAGATTTAATGGAAAGTGAAGCAGGACATTACACCACTTTTATAACTTATGCCAGAAAATACGGTCAAGGAATTGACGTAGAAAAAAGATGGCGCGAATGGCTTGAATTTGAAGCTTCTATAATTGAAAATTATGGAAAACGCGAAACCATGCACGGATAAATTTTTTACTAATTCCAAAAATGATATTAATTTCTGAAGCTAAACCTGCTGATTTTTCTGTAATTCGAGAAATTGCTTATACCACTTGGCCTGTTTCCTATGGTTCATTTATATCCAAAGCCCAATTGGATTACATGCTAGAAAAATTTTATAATAATGACACATTAACAGATAACTATATTAATAAAAATCATCATTTTTTATTGGCTAAGGAAAATGAAAATTGTTTTGGTTTTGCCTCCTATGAACCAAATTATTTAGGGGAAAAAATCATTCGTTTACACAAAATTTACCTGCTTCCTAAAGCGCAAGGAAAAGGAGTAGGAAAATTATTGATTTCTGAAATTGAAAAAATAGCTCGGAAACTCGATCAAAACGGTATTTCTCTTAATGTAAACCGATTTAATAAAGCCTTTAATTTTTATACCAAAATAGGTTTTGAGTGCATTGGTGAAGAAGATATCGAGTTGGATTTTGGTTATCTTATGGAAGATTTCAAAATGCTAAAGAAACTAAGCTAATTATTTTACAATAATATCATATTTGTAAAGCAACCCTTTTACGCCATCTAAAGAAAAAATAGCTTTCTTAATCTTAGTGCTTTCCGGATTAATCGTGTAGTTGAAACTTGTTTTAAAATTGGTTTTGGAAGCGTTGGCTTTATCAAATTCACTTCGATACAAATCGCAGTTTTCAAATACCACTTCACTTAAATCAGCTGCCATAAAGTCAACGGATACGAGGCTTGTGTTTGTAAATGTGGTGCCTTTTAACTTGAGGGCATAAAACTTAGAGAAGTCTAAAATGCAGTCTTTGAAGTGGATTTCAAAAATGAATTTGTCAATCATGGCAAAATTCACATCGCTAATTTTACACTTATTAAAATAAACCGTTCTCAAAGAAGTATGATTGATTTTAGCGCCATTAAAATTGCAATTAACAAACTTACAATCGATAAAAGTGGATGCCATAAAGAGGCAACTAGTAAAATTACAATCTATAAAAGTGCAATTTTCATATTCTTTATAACTGATTTCATTTTCGCTATATACGATTCTCTTAAATTCATCATTCAAAATATATTCAGTCATTATAATATAACTTTTTTATTTTGGATTTTAACTCTTGCGCGTCGATAGAACTGTGAGAAACATCATAAACCGATTTTCCTCCTACTATTAACAATAATTGAGGAGATTGATGCACCACATTAAAACGAGATGCGATTTCATTGGACACGTCCCTAAAAGAAATTA
>CALPMA020000058.1 GCA_943324545.2 Chitinophaga pinensis | reverse complement strand
TCTAGCCAACTGAGCTACACTGGCGTTAAATATAAAAAAAGCCCGTTATTTCTAACGGACTGCAAATGTATATTAATTTGTTTTTTAAACAAAATATTTTTGCGAATATTTTTAATTTATATATGATGTTTTACTTTTTCTTTTCTTTTGATTAATATTCTCTCGAATGATTCTGCGGATTGATCAACTGCTTCTTCAAATGATTTACATTGTTTTTTTACCATAAATTCGTCTCCTGGAACAATAATTTTCATCTCTACAATCTTATTTTCTTTCTCACTTGTCTTTTCCACCTTCAAAAAAACGTCTGAAGAGACGACTTTGTCATAATATTTTTCCAATTTATCAACTCTTTCTTGAATAAAACCGACTAACTTTCCGTCAACATTAAAGTTAACTGCATGAACATTTACCTTCATAATTAAACTATTTATTGGTTAAACACTATTTACTTTTTATTTCGAGGGTGCGAATCACCGTAGACCTTCTTCAACTCAAACAAACTGCTTTGAGTATATATTTGTGTCGACGCCAAACTTGAATGTCCTAATAATTCCTTTACAGAATTTAAGTCAGCACCATTGTTTAAAAGATGGGTTGCAAAAGTGTGACGTAAAATATGTGGACTTTTTTTTACCTTCTCGGAAACTGTACTAAAGTAATTATTAATTAAACGATAAACTAAAGAATCATTCATTTTAACACCTTTTAACGTTAGAAAGAAAATGTCGTTATCGCTAATTCTCTCTAAATAAGATCGTTCTGTTAAGTATAATTTTATCTGACTCGCAATATTTGGTAATAAAGGCAAAATTCTTTCCTTATTTCTTTTTCCCAAAACCTTCAAAGTTGCATTCGAAAGATCAATATTCAGCATTTTTAAATGAATTAGCTCAGTTCTTCGAATTCCCGTGGAATAAAATAAGTCAATAATTAATTTATCTCGAATGCCTTCAAAACCCTCTGGATAGGTTATTGAATTTAATACTTCGTCCAGTTCTTTTTCTGAAAAGGGAATTTGAAGTGTTTTTGGAGTTTTTAAAGATTGGTGTTTTAATAACGGACTAATTGCTATTTGTTTTGTCTTTAATAGAAATTTATAATAGGATTTTAAAGATGAGATTTTTCTATTGACTGAAGTATTGGAAATTTGCGCATCTACTAATGATACAATCCAACTTCGAATCAAACTGTAATTTACATTTAATAAGTCATCAGAATCAAATTCGGAATTTATAAACGTTTCAAATGAAATTAAATCTTTGAGATAAGCATTTACAGTATGGGACGAATACTTTTTTTCTAATTGAAGATAATCTCGAAATGCCATTTTGCTATTTTCCATAAAAAAACCGTTAGCATCAAAGTTAAAAACTTTTAATGACTAACGGTAGTATTTTGTAAAAAGTTATGTTATAAACTTTCCAAATTGTCTTTCATATTTTGAATATAAGCCGCCTTTTGAATTTTCATTCTATTAGTAACAGATGGCTTAATAAAAGCAGTACGTGCACGTAACTGACGAACAGTTCCTGTTTTATCAAATTTTCTTTTATAGCGCTTTAATGCTCTATCGATATTTTCTCCGTCTTTAATTGGTATAATTAACATAATATAGACACCTCCTCTCGTTAAGAGTGCAAATGTAATTTATTATTTTAAATTATGAATAGAAATTTTGAATTATTTTAGAAAGATCCCAAAACTTACTTCAAAATATTTCTTGCAATTACCACTTTTTGAATTTCCGTAGTTCCCTCGCCTATTGTGCAAAGTTTCGAATCTCGATAGAATTTTTCTACAGGATAATCTTTTATATAACCGTAACCACCATGAATTTGAATGGCTTCATTAGCTACTTTTACGCACACTTCCGAAGAATACATTTTTGCCATAGCGCCTAATGTAGTTACTGGACGATGCTGTTCTTTTAAAAAAGCCGCTTTATGCAATAACAATTCTGAAGCTTCAATTTCTGTTGCCATATCGGCCAACTTAAACGAAATTCCTTGAAAATTACTAATTGGCTGCCCAAACTGATGTCTTTCTTTAGAATATTTTAATGCCGCTTCATAAGCTCCTTTTGCTATCCCTAGAGAAAGTGCTCCAATAGATATTCTTCCACCATCTAATATTTTCATTGCCTGAACAAATCCTTGCCCCACTTCTCCTAATCTGTTTGCATCAGGAACGCGGCAATTGTCGAAAATTAACTCAGCTGTTTCACTCGCTCGCATCCCTAATTTATTTTCTTTTTTCCCTGATGTAAATCCTGGCATTCCTTTTTCAAATACAAAAGCGGTCATTCCTTTTGAATCTCCTTTTTGACCGGTTCTAACAATTACTACAGCTATATCACCAGAGATGGCATGCGTGATAAAATTTTTCGATCCATTTACAATCCAATAATTTCCGTCTTTTACAGCAGTGGTATTCATTCCCCCAGCATCTGAACCCGTATTGTGTTCTGTTAAGCCCCAGGCACCAATATGTTCCGCTGTAGCCAATTTAGGAACCCATTTTTTCTTTTGTTCTTCATTACCAAATGTCAAAATATGATTCGTACACAATGAATTATGAGCAGCTACAGACAATCCAATAGAAGGATCGACCTTTGAAATTTCTTCTACAATAGTGATGTATTCGTGATACCCTAAACCAGAACCTCCATATTCTTGAGGAACTAAAACTCCCATAAACCCCATTTCACCCAATTTTTTAAATAATAGTAATGGGAAAGTTTGTGCTTCATCCCATTCCATTATAAAAGGACGAATATTTATTTCTGCAAAATCTTTAATAGATTGAGCAATCATTAATTGGGTTTCATTAGTATCGAAATTCATTGTAATTTTATGTATTTAGTTACAAATACAAATATAAACTAATAATATCTAATTTTTCACTAGGAAAGCCGTTAATTTTTGTTAAATCCTCAAAATTTTTAAAATCGCCATTCATGCTTCTATAAGTTACAATTGCTTTAGCTAAGGAAAATTTAAAATAAGGAAATAACATTAGTTCTTTTATGGAAGAATTATTAATATCAATCTTTTTTATTTTAGGTATTGAAGCTATTTTAAAATATTTATTCAAATTATCAATCACTTCTTGTGAAAGTCCCCAAATATCATTCATTTGCTTCATGCTTACAAATCCCCCTATAAGTTCTTTTTGTTTCAAAATTCGATCTGATAATGCCGGCCCAATTCCATATACCTTAATCAAATCTTCTTTTGTTGCTAGATTAATATCTAACATAATTATCTTTTCTATTTTCTTTTCAAATAGCTTGAATTTTTGGGAACTACGATTACTTACCCAATCAGGAAATTTAAAATAGGGCGAAATAGCGCTTAATAAAGAATCGGAAACTTGGGTTACTTTTTGAAATTCTGAGGCTGAATTTACATATTGATTGGTTTTTCTAAAATTTAAAAGTCGGTCAATTTCAGCAACCGACATTCCTAATTTACTTCCTTTATAATCGGTTATAAAATTGGGATTGAACTGATAAATTTTCGGAATATAATTTTGCTTTTCTACTTTTAAAGAATCGACTTTAGTTTGTAATGAAATCCATTTTTGTTTTTCTATTTCATTCACTTTAAAAGAACTTGGATTCAAATAAAAAAAGGCAAATTGGAAAATTACACACAATAGTACTAAAAGAAAAATCCCACTTCTCTGCGATTTTGAATACTGGAAGTAGGATTTTAATTTCATAATTATGTTTTTATAAGTCAAAAACGGAACTCCGTTTCGATCGAATTAGATCTTTTAGTCGCCACCAAAAAGCCAATGTTAAATAAACTCCAAACCAAAGTCCTGCGGTTACAAATGATATATAAATAAAAAACAACCTCACGCTATTGGCTCGCATTCCCAGAGCATCAGCTAAACGCGAAGAAACATGAAACCCGTGTTTCTCGAAAAAATATTTAAGGCGAAGTATTAATTTCATTATAGTAAATTTATATCTCTACAAATTTAGCATTTATACTTCAGATTTCAATAATTCCATTCCAATTGCACATTCCAAACACCTACTTTTATTACAATATTCATTTTTTAATTGTAATAATGCTTGGGTTTCAAAAGCATTATGTGCTTTTAATCCATGAGTAGAAAATTTATCAATAATTGCATTTGATTCTGGCTGAACTTGGTTCAGCAACTTTATTAATTTTTCCGATATTTCTTTGCCTTGGCTTTTGGCGTAAGTAAATTGTAACGGAATGATCGTATTTATAATCAATAAATCGATGAATGATTTTGACAATACTTTCTTTTTATTAGGACTAATTTTATCAAATTGGTAATGTGTTTCCCAATATTCTGAAACAGACTTGTCGAAAATTTTATAAATAGCAGCCACATTATCTGCATTAATAATTTTGGAAAATAGTTGTTGCTGACAATAATATACGTTTGCCAATTGCGAAACCCGTATCGTTGGAAAATTATCAGGTCGATGTTTGAAAAATTGTAACGGAGTAAATGAATTGGATTGTAATTGGTATTTATGAACTAGATAATCAAAGTTTGTTTTAAGCTTTTTATAATAGTTGTCTTCTTTATTTATTTCTAATAATCCGGAGATGCCAAAAAGCAAACTTTCTAAATTTAAAAGATCGTTACCCTCTTTTCGAATTATTGAAAAAGGAATTGAATTGGCCATATTATAAAAGGAATCTCCATTGGTATTTAACCCGAAATTTTTCGCTAATTGACAAAACAAAATTGCATCCCAGTCTTGCTTGTTTTTTTCGGCTAAATCAAAAATGGTTTTCGATTTTCGTTCTAAACGTTCAAAAAATAAACGCTCTTGCCAACTCAATATAATCAATGAATTGACTAACTCAATTTGTTTTTCACAATAAATCCAAGATTTAGGAGAAACTAACAAATGGTAATTATTGAGTGTTTCTTTGGAAACTAGGTCTTTAAGAATTAAAACGGGGATTTCAGTATTATTTTTACGATAGATTTCAACGTCATGTTCCCAAACCACATGCAGAATTACACTATCATAATTAGAATCTCTTTCGTGATGGTGCGCATACCAATCGGAAGATTTAAGGTGAATTTCAATATTCCCAGCCCATTTTTGATTTTCAATTGTGATTTGGGAATTAAAAAAATCAGGACCTGCGATTTGCAAGTAGCTTCCAGAATTTTCAATAGTCAATTTTTCCCCGTTAGAAGTTGTTAAATTCGAAGTGTCGAATTTCTTGAATTTCCACAAATAGTGCAGGAAATCTTCTTTCATTTTAATTGGCGTATAATAGATGTAATTACTTTGTCGAATGTAGTCAAAAAAGAAATGCAGTAAACATTAATCTAAAAAAGAATTATTATTTATCTAAGTAGATACAATTTGGCGCAAGCCCGAGCATCTGATAAAGCCTCGTGATGGTTCAATTCAATATTCATAATTCGACAACAATCGCTTAATTTTGCTGGTTTAAATCCTTTAGATTTATATATTTTAACGGTACATTCCCAGCGAGATCCGATATTTAAACTATTGTAGTCTAATCCGTGAAGCGCCATAGTTTTGGCCAGAACATTTCGGTCAAAACTTTCATTGTGAGCCACCACTAACCTATTTTGTAGTCGTTTTTGAATTTCAGGAAATACTTGAGGAAAAGTCTTCGCGTTTATCGTGTCCTTAGGGTAAATTCCGTGAACCTGAATTGTAAAAGGGGAATAATAATTGTTAAGTGGCTTAATTAAAGTCACAAATTCATCGACAATCACGCCATTTTCTACTGTTACAATCCCAACAGAACAAGGATGGTATCCATTTGCAGTTTCAAAATCTACAGCGGTAAAAGTCATTTAAATTGTAATTTTAGATTCTGAAATCAATTAAAAAAAGTAATATCGACTACTGTTGACAAAATTACTTATGTTTTTTTGATTATTTTATTGAACCAATAATATCATATTTTGTAATAATATGGTGTTTGCCATTTCCTAAATCTACTAATACAGCGGAATTTTCTCTAGTGAATAATTTTGAAACCTCTTCAATTGACGTTCCTATTTTAACAATTGGATAGGATTTCCCCATAACTTCACGAATTGGTTTGTCGCCTGCATTTTTATCGGACACATAACTTTGAAATAAGTCAGATTCATCTACAGAACCCACAAAGCCGGAAATATCAACCACCGGAATTTGAGAGATTTTGTATTTGCGCATGCGCTCGATTGCGTGAGAAACCAATTCTTCCGTTCTCACCACAATTAAAGGTTTATCAATGTGATCTTTAATTACGTCTTCGGCTTTGGTGACTTCTTCATCTAGAAATCCACGTTCGCGCATCCAATCGTCATTGAACATTTTACCGATATAACGACTTCCAGAATCGTGAAATAAAACCACGACAATATCTTCTGGCTTAAAATGTTCTTTCAATTGAAGTACCCCTTTAATCAAAGCACCTGCTGAATTTCCTACAAATATTCCTTCTTCCAAAGCAATTTTTCTGGTATAAACGGCAGCGTCTTTATCGGTCACTTTTGTAAATCCATCAATGACTGAAAAATCAACGTTTTTTGGTAAAATATCTTCTCCTATTCCTTCTGTAATATAAGAATAGATTTCATTTTCATCAAAAATTCCTGTTTCGTGGTATTTTTTAAAAACCGATCCATAGGTATCAATTCCCCAAACTTTAATGTTAGGATTTTGTTCTTTCAAATATCTTCCAATACCAGAAATAGTTCCTCCAGTTCCAACTCCCACCACAAAATGTGTGACTTTTCCATCGGTTTGTTTCCAAATTTCAGGACCAGTTTGTTCGTAATGCGCTAAAGCATTGGAAGGATTATCGTATTGGTTTACGTACCAAGAATTCGGTGTTTCTTCACCCAATCTTTTTGAAACAGAATAATAAGAACGAGGGTCTGTAGGTTCCACATCGGTTGGACAAACTACTACTTTCGCTCCTACTGCACGAAGGATGTCCATTTTTTCTTTGGACTGCTTGTCAGTAATTACACAAATTAATTTATAACCTTTTACGATTGCTGCTAATGCCAATCCCATTCCGGTATTTCCAGAGGTTCCCTCAATGATGGTTCCTCCCGGCTTTAAACGGCCATCAGCTTCAGCGTCTTCAACCATTTTTAAGGCCATTCTGTCCTTTGTAGAATTTCCAGGGTTAAAGGTTTCTACTTTTGCCAAAACCAACGAATCGATTTCTGCGGTTACTTTATTCAATCTAACCATCGGCGTATTTCCAATTGTTCCTAATATGTTTTCTGAATATTGCATTTAGTTTTTAGTTTTTTTGTAAATATATTAATCGAAGAAATTCCAAACCAAACCAAAACGAATAATAAAATCGTGATAAGGATTGTTGGGTGAAGAATAGAAATTATTTCCAGACATTGAGGAATTAAAATGTTCGGCTTTTAAGTAAATTCTGGTGCGTTGAATTCTTGCATTTGCAAATAAATCTATAGTAGGATAAGCGCCAATTTCTTTTTGATTTTGCACAAAAAATTCTCCCAAAATTGGGTTGTAATCATTAGCAAAATATTTTGTAAAATAATTGAATATCACGCCGGTTTGAAGGTACATCGCTTTATTAAAGAAAAAATCTGAATAATAAAGGGTGTTGCGAAGTACTAAATCCGGCACATTTAATATTTTATCAGATTGATCTACTTTTTGATATAAAACGGTATTATCTAACGCCCATTTTCTGAATTTAACTTCCTTGTTTATTTTTAAAGAAATATGATTGATCGTTTTATCGTATTGCTTTGGCGAAACCAATTGCAAATTTGCATTGTCATCATTGCTGAAAAATAAATAATCGTTGATGGTATTCAGTTCTAAAGTAGCGCTTGCCCACTGTGTGCTAGCTTCAACCTTCAATGAATTGTGTTTTTCATTTTTAAAATTATTATACCAGTTGTAATTGATATAACTACTTTGATGTAAATTATAAATATTATTAGGCAAATTATTGCTATTCTGGTATTCGAAAGAAATATTATTTTTTTCGTTGTATTGGTATTTTAAATGCGCATTGAAATTAAATAACGACTGCTTTGTTATAGAACTAGAATATTGGAACTTTCCGTTCCATTTGTTTTTTCTGTATTCGTATTGACCTCCAATATCATTAATAATGTCATTCATTGCATTCGGAATGGTTTGAGTTGTTAAATACAAAACTGAATTGTAATAATAATTGTATCTAAAATCATCTACAAAAAACTGAAATTTTCCTAATGTAGTATTTTCATAAATAGCTCCAATTTTATTGTACATTCTGTTATAATGTACCTGATCGTTAATATTTGCTGCAGTAAATGAAGGGCCAAATCGGTAAAAAGTAGAAGTAACACCGGAACTAGAAGTTATAGTTGAGGGAACCGTGGCTTGATTGAATTCAAAATATTTACTTTCATAATTAATTTGATGCGTCAAATAAAGGTTGTTATTTCGCTTTTTAGCGTTAATTTGGAAATTATGATCCAAGAACATCCTTGTGCCTATTAATGTGGTTTTTGCGTCTTTTAAATAAACATCCAATCGTGGTCTTTCATTATAAGCTGGATCATTGCCCTCAAAATTCTCCGGATTGGACAAGCCCCCATTCTCTCCATTTAAAATATCTTGCGATGTATAATGAAAATTAGCATAATAGCGTTTATCTTTAGTATTATAGCTAGTAGTAAATCTAAAATTTCCTGTGCTTGAAAGTTGGTTGATATACTTTCCTAATGAGCGCAACCCTTTATAACCCATTGAAAAATTAAATCTTTCGGAAGTGTTTAAAGTAATAAAAGCATCTAAGTTTTGACCTTGTTCCATAACGGTTTTAAAATACAATTCTGTAAATGGTGTAGCAACAGAATAGTATTTAATATCGTTGGGTTGGTAATAATTAAAATGCTTACCTATATAACCAAACTCAGGAAACGAAGTGCGTTGTATTGATGAATACTGTAATGTAGTATAAGCCTGACCTTCATTGGCGAAAGGCATTAAACCAAATAAATCTCTTCGAAGATAATTGTAGTCGTATTCTTTTTTTATAGTTAAAGAAGTATCGACAAAAGTAGTATCGCGTTCCAAAGTGATTATTCTATATTGAGAAATAGTTGCCTTTGGTTGGTCCTTTTTATGATCGATGATCAAGGAAGCTCTTTTTACTGTGTCTAATCTTGTTTCATTTTCTACTTGTGCGAAAAGTGAAAAGGAGATTAGGAAGACCAAAACCAGCAAGCGAAATTTCATAAAAATATTTTCAACAAATATACTATTATAAATAATTATTTAATAATGAAATTGCTGATAAAAAAAACCCCGCTAATAGCGGGGTTTTAAAATTATAGCCTATTAAAAAATTAATTAATAGTAAACGTATGCGAGATAGTAGAACCAAATACTGAACCAGATACAAGAGTTGTACCATTAGTTAGCTTCAAATTATAATTCCCTGGTGCAATACCGTCACCATAACTATCAGTCATAATAAATGTATAGCTACCTGCAGTTAAACAAAACTGAGTTGCAAAATTAGCCAATCCGTCAGCATAAGCCGGTGAGGTAGCAATAGTAACATTAGAAGAGTTTTTCAACAACCAACCTATTTCTGAAGCGTAAGGGTCAAAGTTAATAGTTAAATTAACTTTAGTGCTTTCACACCCTCTTTGAACATTAACTGCATGATTAGTTCTGTTCGGTAATGCATAGAAATTAGGTCCAAAAACTAAAATTATTTGTCTTGCAGATCCGTCAGTAGGTAATGCTGCAAATGAACCAGAATTAATTTTAAGTTTAGCCGTAGTTTGTCCTGCACGAATTACAGCAGTTGACATGTCAATTGAATACATACTTGCAGTAGCAGTGCTTAAAGGACTAACAACAACCGGTACTACTCTATCAACGTCAGAAACTTGAGTTGAACTAATTAATACTTCGGTAAAAGATGCAGCTGTAGCAGTAAACTCAAAAGTTGAAGCCGACTTATTAAAAAGCAAGGCATCTTGAGGACCTGTGAATGTTTTATAGTTATCATCTTCACTACTACAACCAAGTAATAAAGAAGAAATAACTAAAGCCAAAAAGATTGAAAATCTAAAATTTTTCATAATTTATAAATTTATAATTAATAACCAGGGTTTTGTTGAATATTAACATTACCAGCTATTTCAGATTGAGGAATAGGCAATGTAAATCTGTAATCAGTAAGTGCTAAAGTTAATGGCTGATCTACAATATCATCATCAGTATTATCTCTAGTAATTCCTTGATTTCCAGCTAAAGCAGCTAATCTTTTGATATCTAGATATCTATGACCTTCAAAAGCCAATTCTTTTCTTCTTTCTAATAAAATAGCTGACCATGCCGCTTGTGCATTAGCAAATACTGGTAAAGTTTGACCAGTACCTCTAGCTGTTCTAACAGATTGAACTAAGGTAGCAGCTGCAGCTAAATTTGGTGTAGCAGATCCTACTTCACATTCAGCAAGAATTAAAGCCATTTCAGAATTTCTGAATAATTTTAAATCATTTCTTAATTGTTGACTCGGTTTACCAGGATATTTATTTATAGGTAAAACATCACTAGTTACATAATAAAAATTTGTAGCATAATTAGGATCAATTACAGCTGTTGCATCTACCCAACTAGTTCGTCTAACATCTGCAGGAAATTGATTGTATAAGTTAAACAAATTTCTTCCCATATCTAAGAAACAACCACCAGTAGCACTTGTAACATTAAAATACCAAGTACTTCCAATATTTGACCAAGTTCCTCCAGAAGGTCTAGATGCAGCGAAGATACATTCACCTTGTGCAGAATCAGCCCATAAACCAGTATAAGTAGTTGCAGTAGAAAGCGCTCCAGTAGCTGCAGTAGCATATTGCTTAGCTTTTACATAATCTTTTCTGTAAAGGTACATTCTAGCTCTTGAAGCATCAATAAATTTTTGAGTTACAAATTTATAGTTTGTTGCACTAGCAGGTAAGAAGGCTTGAGCAAAAGCAAAATCACTTTCAATTAAATCATAAATTAATTGATTGTTAACTCTTGGTCTATCAATAACAAGATTTGGCTTGTCTGCAGTTGTAGATAAAATAACACCTAAAGCATTAGGGTTAGCAGGATCTACAGAGAAAAATGAAACCAATTGTATGTAAGAATAAGCTCTTAAAGCTCTAGCTTCAGCTAATACACCATTTTTTGCTGCTAAATCAGCAGCATTAGTAGTAACAACTAAATCAGCAAACTCTAATAATCTGTTAACTCTGTTAATTACAGAATAATGTGTACTCCAAAGAGCAGCAGGTTCATCTGAATTTGCATTCAATTGAAATCTATGTAACTCTTTAGCTTGACCTCCATTAGATGGACCGATCCCAACTTCATCAGTAAAAATAGAAGTAAAAGCAATTTCAGTAGTATTGTTTACTCTAGAGTAAATATCACCAACTAAAAATCCCTTTAAATCAGCAACTGTTTTAAATGCATCTGCTCTATAAATTTCACCTTTTTGTACAATGTCTAATGCATCGCTACAAGATGAAATTAATATTAAACTTCCTAGTGAAAGGAAAATATATTTAATTTTTTTCATAATTATTAGTATTAATATTATTTAGTTAAAGTCCTATTGAGGTACCAAAGGTAATTGTAATAGGATTTGGGAAATTTGTTACTGACGATGCAGATATAGCTTCCGGATCAAAACCTCTCCATTTAGTCCAAGTTAATAAATTCTCAGCTATAACAAAAAACTTAACATTTGTAAAAGGTGAATTTTTTAACATTTTTGAAGGCATATTATAACCTACGTTAACATTTTTAAGTCTAACAAAAGATGAGTCGTATAAAAATCTATCAGAACCTAAGAAAACATTATTGTTAAACGCATTAAGTGCTGGCACATCAGAAGTTGTATTTGTTGGTGTCCATTGATTTAATAAATCAGCAGTCACATTCTCTCCTCCAACGAATGCAGGATTAGAAGCCCAAGCAAATTGGTTATCAATTCTCCAAACATCATACATGTAAGTGAATAATGTGTTTAAGTAGAACCCTTTGTAATCAAAGTTAAATCCAAAACCTCCTTGATATTTAGGTAAGTTACTTTTTCCATTAGCTCTTCTATCTTTTGCTTCATCTGGAGTTTCTGTTAAATTATTATTTCTATCTAAAAACAATAAGTTACCATTAGCTTGGTTCACACCAACGTAAGGAATTAAATTCCACTCGTTAAGAATGTTACCCACTTGACGTAAGTTAGAAACACCACTTTGGTTTGTTACAGATAAAGCTGTGATTTTGTTTTCGTTATATGAAGAATTTGCAAAAACAGAAAACCTCATATTGTCATTTCTAATCACATTGTATTTCAATACCAATTCTATACCATTATTAGTCAATTCTCCATTATTACCTGCTACAGAAAAACCTGTACCTACTACAGCAGAATTAGGAATAGAATTAAATAAATTAGATGTTGTTTTTTGATACAAGTCAATATTACCTTCTATTTTATCGTTAAATGCTGCAAAGTCAACACCAACGTTGAATTGTGTTATTTTTTCCCACTGAACAGTTGTGTTGTCAAATTGACCATACAATAAACTTCCAGGTGTATTATTATAACCATTACCAACAGCAATAGTTTCTCTAATTAAGTTAGAAGAGGTTAACAATGATGGGAAACCATAATTTGCAGCAGAAATATTTTGGTTACCATTAGTTCCATAAGAAGCTCTAAGTTTCAACATTGAGAACTTACCATTTTTCATGAAATCTTCTTGATCAATATTCCATCTAGCAGAAGCAGACCAAAATGTACCCCATCTGTTATCTTCTGAAAATCTATATGTTCCATCACGTCTAACAACAGCACCAAAACCATATTTTTTATCATAATCATAATCCAAAGTAGCAAAAGCTGACAAAGTACCCCCTGTTAATTTGGTTCCGTTAACAGTAGAGATATAAAAGTTTGGAGTTGCAGGGTTAAATGGTATATAACCAGTACCAGCACCAGGAGAATAGGTTAATGGATTTAAACCATTTTGTCTACTTCCATGTCCTTCATAGTGAACTTTTGTATATTCAAAAAAGGCAGCTGCTGATAAATCATGCTTGTCTTTAAATATTTCACGGTAATTTAAACTAGAAAT
>CALPMA020000057.1 GCA_943324545.2 Chitinophaga pinensis | reverse complement strand
TCTATTAACATTTTAATATTACAATAAACCAACAAATCATGAACAAAAATTTACTAAAAAAAAGAAATCTATTAAATGTTTTTTTCATACTTAGCTTAATTCTGAGCGTGAATATGGTCTTGGGGCAACAAGTTATCGGATCCTTTCCATCGATGGATGGTGGATTTGAAGGTCAAACATCAAACCCAGCCACTCTTAGCGGAATAACCAGTGCACAAATTGCGTGGACTACATCAAATAGTGGAGGTGTTGGAGTTTTATCAAGTACAGGGGGGCGTTCAGGACCGAAGTTTATGACATATACAATGTCCGGCACATCACATAGAAGATTACAGTCTCCAACTGCTGATATGCCTCTAGGAGCTTATAGAATTCAATTTTGGTATCAAGGAGATTTGGATGGAACAATAACCACACTTACGGAGAGCATAAGAGGTGGTTTTGGAACCGATGGAAGTAGTGGTGCCAAATACGGAGCATGGGTAATTCCCAACACTAATGCAATCACCCCTACATGGACATTATATGAAGGAACTGCTACTAGTACTGCTTATGTCGCAAACATAGGGCTTGGTATTGTAAGTGTTAATAATACTGCGCAATTTAAAATTGATGATTTTGTTGTTTACGCAGGAACTGACGCTGACGGAGTTCGACCACCTGAACCAACCGCGCCTTTAATTTCAACTGCAGCTGCCACGCAACAAACTATTTCATGGTCAGCACCAGCTGTCGTAACCGATGTTTCTGGTTACATGGTGGTACGAAGCACTGCAGATCCTACAACTGCCCCAAATACTAAAGGTATTTATGCAGTAGGTAACTTTGTGGCAGGAACTGAAAAGGTGGTTTATTTAGGACCAGTAGGAACCAATTCCTTTGTAGATAATGGGCTTACACAAGAAACTACGTATTATTATCGTATTTATACTGTCGATAAAGCTTTCAATTATTGTCTTACACCACTTGCTTTAAGTGGTACAACTACTGCTCCAAGTTATGCCACAGAACCTACAATTGCTGCAAGTAATATTACTATAACAAACGCATCACAAACTGGTTTTAATATCAGCTGGATTGCTGGTAATGGCAATAATAGTGTGGTAGTTGTAAAAGCAGGGTCGGCAGTAGATGATGTGCCTGTAGATGGAGGTACTTATAATGCAAGTTCTGTATTTACTGGTGGCGCACAAATTGGAACGGGAAATTATGTTGTGTATAACGGTAATGGTAATAGCGTGACTATTTCAGGACTCAACAAACTAACAAGATACTATGTTAAAGTATATACGTTTAATGGGTCAGGCGGTTCAGAAAACTATTATGTTATAAATCCACCATCTCAAAATGCCTTTACGCTACCTGGTGAATTTACTTCGAATGGAAGTGGTAACTGGAGTACTGCTGCCACGTGGACTAATAATGCGGTCCCTGGACAAAATGATAATGTAACAATCGCTGCAAATCATATTATTTCTTTTACTACCGGCGCAAAATGCTATAACCTTACTATACCGGCTACTGCAAAAGTATGGGCAACTTCAAGCAACACTTTAGGAATTTATGGTACATCACTTTTATGTGATGGTACGTTAGGGGATTCCAGTAATACGGCATCTATTCTTACACTTGAGTTTGGGGGTAATCTAACTATTAGTGGTGCAGGAGGTATTTATCCTTTTAAATTACGTCCTATTACAGGTTTAACTGACATTGGTGTTACTTTCGATGCCAACGCTACTGTAACAGGAACAGGATCAACGGTTATTTTTGATAATGTCGGGAATGATAACATCTATTACACTGTTAATTCCCCTCGAACTTTGAATATCTTTAATAACTTTAATTCAGCTTCTGGTTCAGCCACACAGAGTACATCCAATAATACCCTTACGATAAATAGCGGCGCAACGGTGAATGTTGGTGGAGTTCTTAATACCAATGAAGCAGCGGGTAAAACCTATACAGCGAATATAAACGGAACACTAGCTGTAACAGGCACATCTACGCTTTCCGGCACTAGTGGTGGTGGCAGTGTTGTTTTTAATATAAATGGAACCTATACGTCTACAGGTGATTTAAAAGTGACACCTACTGATGCTTTTGTAGCCCCAGTTATTAATGTAGGAAGTACGGGTTCAATAACAGTTGCTGGAACAGCTGACTTTTCAAATCCCAATTTAGTGGGTTATATTGGCAATGCCCCCACTACAACTGGTGGAATTTTTACACTTTCTTCAACTGGATCAATTAAATTAGCAAACGCATCTGGTTTAGAGCCAATTGCTGGTCCTATTAGAACTACTACTCGAAATTTTACAAGTGGCTCTAGCTACTCTTTTGTTGGAAATGTTGCCCAGGTGACTGGATCAGAAATGCCATCAGAAGTCGGTGGATTGACTATTAATAATACCCATCCAGATGGAGTTACTTTAACTTCTTCGAGTAATGTTAATGGAAGTTTATTAGTTTCCTCAGGAACTTTAATTACTGGATCAAATCTTTTTAGGTTAGGAATTAGTGCAACAGCAACTTTTAGTCCAACATCCGCATTATCAATTTCAGGTGGAGTTACCAATTTTAATGATCGTCCAGTTACGTTTCAATCTGCTGCTACAGGAACTGCGCAAATTAAAACTATTACTGGAGCATTATTTGGAGCAACCAACGTAACCGTAGAACGCTACATTCCCGCTAAACGGGCGTGGAGAGCTTTGACTTCGCCGGTAAGTACAACAACCTCAATATTTACCAACTGGCAAGAAAATGGAGCTAATAGTGGGGCTGGAAACGGAGTAAATGGTTTTGATATTTGGATGCCAGGAGGTAGTAATGGTTTAACTGCAGGTGGTTCTAGTAACTCTCTTTTAGAATATAATTCAGCAAATAACACTTGGACTGGAATTACTGCTACTAATGGTTCGAGTTCCATGATGAATGGTAACAAAAACAAACCATTCATGGCTTTTGTAACTGGACCGTTTGGATTTAATAATGTCACTGCTGGAGCAACTGCTACAACAATTAGAGCAACTGGAACTTTATTTACCGGTAATCAAACATACGCAAACACAGCAACACAATATTCATTTATTGGAAATCCTTATGCAAGTCCGTTAGATCCTTCATTACTTCTAGCTGATACTGATAACACTGCTTTTGAAGGTAATATTTGGGTTTGGGATGCCAATGCTACAGGATCAAACTCAGTAGGTACTTATAATTTATTTAATAATGGAACTTACTCTAACGTAACTTCAAATCCAGCGGTTACAACTGGAACTCAAATTCAATCAGGACAAGCCTTTTTTGTAAAATCAACCACCGGTGGAACCTTTACAATTAAAGAAACTCATAAAGGGACTACTTTTAGTAATGCCGTGTTTAGAACTGCAGCTCCTGAATTATTCCGTGTAGGTTTATACAAACAAGAAAATAACGAATGGTCGGGTCGCGACGGTGCCATGACAGTTATTTTATCGGATGCCAATGCCAATCAATCGCCAAACAAGATGGTAAATAGTACCGAGAACATTGCTTTTACTAAAAACGGAGCTTCATTTGCAAGTAATCACCACTTGCCATTGGTTTCTTCTGATGTTTTAAATGTAAAAGTTTGGAATACTACTGTTGGGGCCAATTATAAATTGAAAATCAATACCGAAGCGTTTACAGCAACTAATTTAAGTGCTACACTAGAAGATTTGTTTACCAACTCTAGAACACCACTTAACTTGGAGGGTACTGCAGTGGAATATCCATTTACTGTAACCAACGAGGCTTTAAGTTCTGGTGATCGTTTTAGAATTGTATTCCAAAATGCGGTTCTAGGAAACAATAATCCAACAGAGAATGGCTTTAGTATTGTTCCTAACCCGGTAACTGGAGATTCTTTCCAAGTGAATTTAGGAGCCCTAGCAATTGGAACTTACTCCTACTCTATTTGCAATTCATTAGGCCAAGAAATAGAAAAAGGAAGTATCCAAAATGCTACTCAAAACAACAATTACGATGTTAAAATGAGTAATGTAGCTACAGGAATATATATTATGAAAATTAAAGGAAGTGATAACTCGGTGTTTACCGCTAAAATAATTAAAAAATAAGATCATGAAGAGCGCTATAAAACCTTTATTAATAACCATTTTGTTATTAAGCAGTAAATTGATTTTTTCACAAAGTCCAGTTGATCCAGGACAAGATCCGGGTATAACTGTTCCTATTAACGATTATTTAATACCGATGATCATTTTTGGAATTGTGTTTAGTTTTTTCTTACTTAAAAAGAAAAAGACAGCATTATAAAAATGTTAATAAAAAAACCACGCTTTTAGCGTGGTTTTTTTATTAAACTGTAAAGAGAATTTAGTATAAACATAATGAATACATGAACTATTCCATTAATTGTTAGAAAACATTAGTTTGGTGTAGATGACATAAATAATTGAAATCAATAAATTATTATTTAAGGGGATTTTCTAATAAAAGTTTACTTAAAAATAAATTTTCTTCTTTAGTCAAATTAGACAATAACTGCTCTAAATAAATTCGAATGTTTTGATTTTTTAATAATAATCGTATTTTATCTTTTCCAAATTTTGAAAACTGCCATTTATAACTAATTAACGAATTAACTAAATTCGGAAGTACATTTTGGTCTTTGTCATTAATGAAAAGAAGATTTTCAATTGCATTTTGACGAATTGAAGTTTCAAAATTTGAACTGCAATACTTCAATAATTCATCATAGAATTTTGCTTTTTCCGCCATCCGATATTCTTTAGTTCCCAATGCCAATGTCAACCACAAAATTCTTACGTTTTTATCATTAAAACCAATCCATTCTTTAGAATTGTCAAGAATTCTCTTTTGATCCTCAGGAAATTGAGTCCAAAAAGTACTTAATGCAATCTCCTTGGTGATATATGATGAATCGTTTAAAAGTGATTCGAAATCTGATTTAAAATCTAGTGGAACTTTTAGCGTAGTATTCGCAATTGCTTGTCGCACGTTTATCTCATTGGTTGCTAAAGCTAATTTTAAAAGTTGCTGCTTTTCCTCAAAAGGCACTTTTTCACATTGATAAATGATCTCCTCCTTAATTGGGAAATAAGCGTCTGAAACCATTGTTTTTTCAAATAATTCTCGTTTTTCACTAAAAGAAATTGCTTTCATTCGTTTTATATCCAGAAGTGTTTTAATCGACTTATTTTTGGATAATAATTGGATTGCATAATCATAGTCAAATTTTGGGTTTTCCAACCACTTTTTACTAAATGCTTCACAATCGTATTTAGATATTTTCTTGATTTCACTTAAAAAATCATCTGTAGTAACATTTTTAAATGAGTATTTATTTAAATAGTTTTTTATCGCTTTTTGGAAAACCTTTGATCCAACTTCTTCTCTTAAAACAAATAAAACCCAAGCGCCTTTTTGATAATAGGATAATGAACTTGCTTTTTCATTTAAAATTGGAATAGAGTCTGTTTTTGATGCCGATTTCAGTTGCAATGCGGTATCAAATAGTTTTTTGTAGAAATAATCATCACCGAAAACTTCTTTTTCAGCTAATAAGGCATAGTAAGTTGCAAAGCCTTCTTGAAGCCAATGGTGTTTCCCAGAATGAGCCGTAATTAAATCGCCAAACCATTGGTGAGCCAATTCATGTGCATTAACATTCACGTAATTCTTATCGTTAAAACCAACCGAATCAACTACAAAATCTCTTGAAAAAACTGTCGCAGAGGTGTTCTCCATTCCAGCGTATAAAAAATCACGAACAGGAACTTGTTTATAAACTTCCCATGGATATTTTACACTAATTTCTTTTTCAAAAAAATCAAAAATCGCTTTTGAATAGCGATATGTTGGTTCAAATTTTGATAAATCTTCCTTTTCGATATAGTAAAATAAGGACTTTCCACTTTGAGACTTTTCTTGTTTTATTTCAAATTTACCTATTACCAACATCAAAAGATAGCTACTCATTGGCTTTTCCATTCGATAATTCCAAATGAAATCATCTTGAATTGCTATTTTATTTTCTAATTTACCATTAGAAACTACCTGAAACTGATTATTAAATTTGATATCCAAGTTGAAAATTAGTTTCTCATTAGGATCGTCAAAACTTGGAAACCAATTACTTGTGTATTTTCCTTGACCCTGCGTCCAAATTTGAAGCTGCTCACCTTTTCCAACAAAATACATTGCTTGTTTTGGTCGCGATAAATAATTAAAGGTTAGTTGGTTTATTCCTCTTTTATATCCTTCGAAAAGTAAGATTTGCTTTCTATTATTACTGAATTTTACTTCTGTATTATTTATTTTTAAATTGGAAAAATCAATATTTTGAGCATCGATTTTGATCGTATCAATAGTATTTTTAACTACAAAATAATAGGTAACTTCTCCAGAAACCAATTTATCCAAAGCGTTGATTTCAATTTTACCCATTACCGATGTGAAATCTACCGATTTTGTTTGCTGGGCAAATGAAAATAAAGACATCAATAGAAAAAAGTATTTCATAATTTATTGATCTTCATACATTTTTAATAGTTGCGTAACTGTATTCCAATTTCTAATAGTCGCCGTGAGATTGAGTTTTTTCTCAATATATTTTTGATCCAATCTAGTTTTCCCAGCGCCAATATGGTATTTAATGAATATTCTTGTAGTATCAATTTGGACTTCATCGGGCTTAAATTGACTCATTTTTAAATCATTGATATTATCCGTTTTAAGTTCCTTGGAAACAAAGGCTACATATAGCTTTTTGGTATCAACTTCTTGCTCTTTTAAAAATTTACAATTGGTAAAACACGCTTCTAAATCAGCTTTAGAAATTACAATTATTGGCACATCAAATCCAAAAACCTTATAGATTTCTTGCTTTATGACAAAAGCAATTTTAGCCGCACTTTCTTCTTCATAATTCAAAAAAACATTTCCAGATTGAATGTAGGTTTGTACCTTTTTAAAACCAATATTCTCAAGAGTGCTTTTCAAAACATCCATTTTAATCATATTGTGTCCAGAAACATTAATTCCACGAAGCAATGCTAAATGTGTATACATTTCAATTAATTTTAGTTTCAAAGATATTGCCTTAAATTAATATATCACAACTTTCATGGGATAAGTTCTAGAATACCATTTTCAAATTTGCAAACAAAAAACTATCTTCGCTTTAAATAGTTCAAAGACCAAAGGCTTAAATAAAAATGTCTCAATTACTTCAAACTCCTATTGAATACCTTAAAGGCGTTGGCCCTCAACGTGGAGATTTGTTGCGAAAAGAATTAGGCATTCATAAATACCTCGATTTAATCAATCTTTATCCCTATCGCTACATTGACAGAACTCGATATTATAAAATCAATGAATTAGACAGCAATAGTATTGAAGTTCAATTGATTGGGAAAATAATTCATATTAAAACCGTTGAACCTGCAAAGGGTAAAAAAAGGTTAGTTGCCACTTTTGTAGATGACACTGGCCAAATAGAATTGGTTTGGTTTCAAGGCCATAAATGGATTAGAGATAGTTTGGAATTAAATTTACCCCTAGTGATTTTTGGTAAATGTACTTCATTTGGAAACGTTTACAATATGGCTCATCCTGAAATTGAGCTTTTATCGGAGCATGAAAAGAGTTTACGTTCTGCCATGCAACCTATTTATCCATCTACAGAAATACTAGCGAACAGAGGGATTACAAATAAGGTATTGAACAAATTAATGCAGCAATTATTTCTGGAAATACACAATTTAATTTCAGAAAGCCTTCCTGAATACTTAATAAACGAACTTAATTTAATTTCAAAAAAGGAAGCCATTTTCAATATTCACTTTCCAAAAAGCGCTGAATTATTAGCGAAAGCTCAATACCGATTAAAATTTGAAGAGTTATTTTATATTCAGCTGCACTTAATAACCAAGAATTTAGTTCGGAAACACAAAATTAAAGGACATGCTTTTAACAAAGTGGGTCATTTATTTAGTGATTTCTATGAAAATCACCTGCCATTTGAACTTACTAATGCGCAAAAAAGAGTTCTCAAAGAAATTAGAAATGACATGGGGAACCCGGCCCAAATGAATCGATTACTACAGGGAGATGTGGGTTCAGGAAAAACCATTGTGGCATTTATGAGCATGCTTTTAGCCCTTGATAATGGCTATCAAGCTTGTTTAATGGCTCCGACAGAAATACTAGCTAATCAACATTTTATTGGTTTATCAGAATTAGCTAAAACAATGAATATCAATATTAAAAAAATAACTGGTTCAACTAAGACTTCAGATAGAAAAATCATTTATGAAGAATTAGATAATGGTAAATTACAAATACTAATTGGCACACATGCCTTATTAGAAGAAAAAGTAAAGTTTCAAAATTTAGGATTGGCAATAATTGATGAACAACACCGATTTGGTGTAGAACAGCGATCTAAATTATGGAAGAAAAATGAAATTCCACCTCATGTATTGGTAATGACCGCCACTCCAATACCGAGGACATTGGCGATGAGTTTATATGGAGATTTAGATATTTCATTGATTGACGAATTGCCGCCAGGCAGAAAACCAATAAAAACTGTGCATCGATATGATAATAATCGTTTAAATGTTATGGCGTTTGTAGCTGAACAAATTGAATTAGGAAGACAAATATATGTGGTTTACCCATTGATTCAAGAATCTGAAAAGTTGGATTTTAAAGATTTAATGGACGGTTACGACACTATTTCTAGGGAGTTTCCATTACCTAAATATGCGGTTTCTATCCTTCATGGAAAAATGAAAACCGAGGAAAAAGACTTTGAAATGAAACGATTTTCAGAAGGTAAAACCAATATTATGGTGGCGACAACTGTAATTGAAGTTGGCGTAAATATTCCTAATGCAAGTGTAATGATTGTAGAAAGTGCAGAGCGTTTTGGACTTTCTCAATTACATCAATTGAGAGGCCGTGTGGGCCGTGGAGCTGACCAAAGTTATTGTGTTTTAATGACTTCCAATAAGCTATCAAATAATAGTAAAACCAGAATGGAAACTATGGTTCGAACCAATGATGGTTTTGAAATCGCGGAAGTAGATTTAAAACTTCGTGGTCCAGGGGACTTAATGGGTACTCAACAAAGCGGTGTTTTAAATCTTCAAATTGCTGATTTAGTAAAAGATAGAGATATATTATATACAGCCAGAAATTATGCAGTTAAAATATTAAAAGAAGATTCATCATTAGAAAAACCTTTTAATTCTATATTGAGGGAGGTCTTTATGGAAATTTCTAAACGAAAAAATATTTGGAATTACATTAGTTAATCTAATAATTTCGATCAAACTCATATTAATTTATTCTAAATTTACGTATTCTATAAATGAGCGCTGATATGATTTTATTTTTTAATAAATTATCAAGAAAAATAACTTTAATTGTTTTTTTTACAACTTTAAGTATATCTGCACAAAATGACTGTGTAGATGCTATTTTGATTTGTGGAAATGCCAATTTATCTGGCCTTACAGCAAATGGAATTGGAGTTCAAGAAATTTCACCAGGAAACGCTTGTGGATTAGGTGAAAATAATAGTTTATGGTTGAAAATAAAAATAAAAACAGGTGGAACCTTAGGATTTACTTTAACACCTCAAAGCCCAGATTTAGTAGAAGATTTTGATTTTTGGATTTTTGGCCCAAATGTTACATGTAGTAATTTAGGAACTGCAATTCGATGCTCTACCACTAATCCACTTCAAGCTAATTTAACAGATAATTTAACTGGATTAAAAGGCAGTGAAATTGACATTAGTGAAGGTCCGGGTCCTGATGGAAATAGTTTTGTGAAGTGGATGGATGTTTTAGATAACGAAACCTATTATATTGCAATAGATAGACCTGTGGGAATAAGTGCTTTTTCAATAATTTGGACTGGAACAGCAACTTTTTTTCAAGCACCTACCACCATTTCAAAAACTAATTTTCAAAAATGTAGTTTACCCAGTTTCCCTGGTGAAGCTTATTTTGATATGACTCCAAATACTAGTTTAGCTATTGGTACTCAAGCCAACTTGTTGGTAACTTACTTTGCTAGTTATAATGATGCCGTTACTAACACCAACGCAATTACAAATCCAAACAATTATAGAAACACTTCCAATCCTCAACAGATATACCTTAGACTAAGCAATATATTTACTGGTTGTTTTGATATAACCGATTTTAAACTTTCCGTTGTGATGCCAACAGTAAGTTCATTCACATACAATTCACCCATTTGTATTAACGATACAAATCCGCTAATTATTCCTGCAAATGGATTTACAACGGGAGGACTATTTACATCGACGTCAGGATTGAGTATTAATTCAGCAAGCGGAGAAATAAATCTTACAAATAGTTTGCCTGGAACTTACCAAATAACTTATACTATAATTTCAAATCCAGCGATTTGTCAAACTGCATCTACATCATATTACACAATTACAATAAATCCATTGCCGAACATAGTTTTAACAAATCCTATTCCTACTTTATGTATAAATGCAGTAATCAATCCAATAGTTTTTAACATTGGGGGATTAGCTATAAATGCTTCAATAACCTCTGGAAATTTACCTACCGGTTTGTCAAGTAATTATCTTAATGGGGTTTTTTCAATTATTGGAACACCTTCTACTTCAGGTGTGTTTAATTTCACAATAACAACTAATGGAGGCTGTGCCCCTGCAGCAACCTATAATGGAACTATAGTTGTAAATAATTTACCAATTGTAACTTTACCTCAAGATGGTTATATTTGTTTAGATGATATTGGAAATCCAATTGGATCCTATACTTTAATAACTAATTTAAGTTCTGCAAGTCATTCTTTTGCATGGTCAAATAGTTCAGGGATATTAGCAGGCCAAACAAGAAATAATTATCGTGCGAATCAACCTGGTGCTTATTCTGTAGTTGCAACTAACCTAATTTCAGGTTGTTCTGCTTCTGCAAATGCAACAATTGAAACCCGACTACCTCCAGGTATTGTAACTACAATTGTTTCAAATTATTTTTCCGAAACACAATCTGTAACTGTTAATGTGACTCCTATTGCAAATTATGAATACAAATTAGACTTTAACCCTTATCAAGACAATAATGTATTTAGTGATTTAACTATGGGGGTTCATGAAATATCGGTAAGGGATAAATTTTTCTGTGGTGTAAAAAAAATTACGGTTCAGATAATTAATTTTCCTAATTATTTTACTCCGAATGGAGATACTATTCATGATACTTGGAATATTACTGAATTAAAAAATCAACCCAATTCCTATATAGATATATTTGACAGATATGGAAAACTTGTTAAACAAATCAAACCCTCAGGACCAGGTTGGGATGGAAATTTCAATGGAAATTCTTTACCAGCATCAGATTATTGGTTTACTGTTTATTACACAGAACAAAATACAAATCAGAAATTTAGTTCCCATTTTTCACTAGTTCGTTAGTAAATAATTTGTGTTGAAAAAAGCAATAAAATTCTTTCTTACTACAATTAGCAATCGTTATATTTGCATCATTATTATAGAAAAAAAATGAAAATATCATACAACTGGTTAAAACAATTTATTAATATCGATTTAAAATCAGAAGATACAGCTGATGTATTAACTGATCTAGGATTAGAAGTTGAGGGCATAGAAAGATTTGAAAGTTTAAAGGGAGGATTAGAAGGAGTCGTAATTGGTCATGTACTTTCATGTGTTCAACATTCAAATGCTGACAAATTAAAAGTTACTACTGTAGATATTGGTACTGGAATTCCTATTCAAATTGTATGTGGCGCATCAAATGTTAATGTTGGACAAAAAGTTCCTGTTGCAACAATTGGTACAAAACTTTATGATAAAGAAGGCCAATGTTTTGAAATAAAAAAAGGAAAGATTAGAGGTGAAGAAAGCCACGGAATGATTTGCGCTGAAGATGAATTAGGTCTTGGAAATAGTCACGAAGGAATAATGGTGCTTGATTCTAGTCTAGTTCCTGGAACACCTGCAGCTAAGGTTATTATGATTGAAACTGATGAGATTTTTGAAATTGGATTAACTCCAAATCGTGCAGACGCAATGAGTCATTGGGGTGTTGCTAGAGATTTACGAGCTGGTTTAATTCAACGAGATTCAAAACAATATGAATTAATTACACCATCTGTAAATAAATTTAAGGTTGATAAAAGAACACTTAAAATTGATGTTACAATAAACAATACAAAATTAACTCCTAGATATTGTGGAATTACTATTTCAGGAATTACTGTAAAGCCATCTCCTGAATGGCTTAAAAACAAATTAAAAGCAATTGGATTAACTCCAAAAAACAATATTGTAGATGTTACTAATTATGTTTTACATGAATTAGGACAACCGCTTCATGCTTTTGATGCTTCAAAAATAAATGGAAATATTAATGTTGATACAGTTAAATCGGGTACAAAATTTACTACATTAGATGGAATTGAAAGAAGTTTGAATGAAGAAGATATAATGATTTGCGATAATCAAGGACCACTTTGTATTGCTGGAGTTTTAGGAGGAATGGATTCCGGTGTTTCTGAAAATACAAATTCTATCTTTTTAGAAAGCGCCTATTTCAACCCAGTTTCAATTCGAAAAACAGCAAAAAGACATGGTTTAAGTACCGACGCTTCTTTTAGATTTGAAAGAGGAATTGATCCTTCTATTACCGATTATGCTTTAAAAAGAGCTGCTATTTTAATATTAGAAGTTGCTGGAGGTGAAATAACATCAGATCTTATTGATGTTAATAATATTAAAAATGGTGACTTCCATGTGGTATTAAATTTTGAAAATGTTACTAAAATTATTGGGCAATCAATACCTAAAGAAACCATTAAGAAAATATTAGTTTCCTTAGATATTAAAGTTACCAGTGTCTCTGATTCAAGTTTAGGACTTATTATCCCTGCTTATCGTGTTGACGTTCAAAGAGAAATTGATGTAATTGAAGAGTTACTTCGTGTTTATGGATACAACAATATCAATTTTACCAATAAAGTAAATGCGACGGTTTCCAATTCAGTAAGAACTGAAGATTACAAATTGCAAAATGTTATTGGAAATCAATTGACATCTTTAGGATTTCATGAAATGATGGCCAATTCATTAACAACTCCAGACTATATTAAATTATCTAAAAATCTTAAAGAAGATTATAACGTACTTATTCTTAATCCATTAAGTAATGATTTGTCAGCAATGAGACAATCTTTATTGTTTTCTGGACTTGAAGCGGTTTCTTTTAATATCAATCGTAGAAATACCGATTTGAAGTTATTTGAATTTGGAAAAACTTACCATAAATTACCTTCTGGTTTTGACGAACCAAAACATTTATCATTATTTAC
>CALPMA020000056.1 GCA_943324545.2 Chitinophaga pinensis | reverse complement strand
CTTTTTAATCATTTCTATATCAAAAGCCATAGTAATCAATATTAGTTTATCTAGAATACAAATTTAAGCAATAACATTTAATATTAAAGATATTTTAATAAAACAACCATTTGAACTAATTATTATTTAAATAATAGCAATAACACAGCAAATAATTATTAAATAAACAAAATAATATTAAAATATTATCTAATTAATAAATTTTATTAATATTTTTATGAATTTCGAAATTAACACCTAACAAAAAAACTCAAATCTTTGGTTAAATTTGAGGTTCTGATATAAAAATGAATGTTTTTATAATAAAGAATCGATTATTTTTTCAATTGAAATTCCTTCCGCATCCGCTTTGTAATTTTTTACCACACGATGTCTTAAAATACCTATTGCAACTGCTTGTACATCTTCAATATCTGGTGAAAACTTACCATTGAAAGCAGCATTTGCTTTAGCGGCTAAAATTAAATTTTGCGACGCTCTTGGACCAGCTCCCCAATCGATATAATTTTTTACATAATCATTTGAAAGTGAATTATCAGGTCTTGTTTTACTTACTAAAGTCACAGCATATTCAACCACATTATCGGCAACAGGAATTCTTCGAATTAATTGTTGGAAATCAATAATTTCTTGAGAATTAAATAACGGATTAATTTTAATATCTGAATTTGATGTAGTGTTTTTAACCACTTGAACTTCTTCTTCAAATGTGGGATAATCTAATTTAATTGAGAACATAAAACGGTCTAATTGAGCTTCTGGCAAAGGATACGTTCCCTCCTGCTCAATTGGATTTTGAGTTGCTAAAACAAAATAAGGCAAATCTAATTTATAGTTATGCCCAGCAATAGTAACTGCACTTTCTTGCATCGCTTCTAATAAAGCAGCTTGCGTTTTTGGCGGCGTTCTATTTATTTCGTCAGCTAGAATAATATTAGAAAAAATTGGTCCTTTTAAAAATTTAAACTGACGATTTTCATCTAAAATTTCACTTCCCAATATATCTGAAGGCATTAAATCTGGGGTAAACTGAATTCGTTTAAAATTTAATCCTAGTGCTTGAGAAATGGTATTTACCATTAATGTTTTGGCTAAACCTGGTACACCTACTAATAATGCATGTCCACCTGAGAAAATACTCAATACAATTTGATCAACAACTTCTTCTTGACCAACAATTATTTTTGCTATTTCTGTTTTGAGTTCAATTCTCTTTTGAACTAATTTATTTATTTCTGCTACGTCAGACATTTTTTATTGTTTTAGAATTTAGATTAACCAAATAAATTCTGATGGAATACAATGTTATTTTTTTAGCCAGTTATTAGTGAAAGTACAATCCCTGTATTCGCCATTAATTTTAATGAAAGTTTCTTTAATTTTTTCTTCAAACCATTTTCCAATCGCTTTAATTTGTTTTTCTTTTAAAGCAAGATTTTTTATCTTAATATAATCTTGAGCATAATCAGCGTTATGCTCATTAATTCGATTAGTAACCGTTAATAGTTTAAATTTCTTTTTTCCAGTTTGGTCTTCTTCACCCAATGGAGAAGTGACTTCGCCTTCTTTTAAGCTAGAAACATTAGAATAAAGTGTTGGGTCCATTTTGGTTAATTCAAAACGGGTGTCTTGTGTTTTTGGATTAATCAATACGCCACCATTTGCTCTAGTTTCTTTTTCATCAGATAAAGTTCTTGCTGCTTCCGCGAATGTGATTTCCTTGTCCTCTATTCTTTTTTTAATTAAAGTGATTTTCTCTTTCGCTTCTTTCAAAGATTCATCTGAAACCTTTGGAATCAATAATATGTGTCTCAAATCAATTTCTTGTCCTCTGATTTTTTCTACGTAAATAATGTGAAAACCAAATTCCGTTTCAAATGGCTCCGATATTTCTCCTTCACCAAGACTAAAAGCAACGTCTTTAAACTCTTTAACAAATGGTGTTTTACGTGTCATTTTATAAAAGCCCCCGGAAGATCTTGAACCGGGATCTTGAGAATACAAAACTGCTTTACTGAAAAAACTAGAACCGCCTTGAACCTCTTTTTTAAATCCTTTGAGTTTATCAATTACTTTCTGCTTTTCTTCTTCTGTAATTTTAGGAGTAACAACAATTTGAGAAACCTCCATTTCTGATCCAAATACTGGCAATTCAGTAAAAGGAATTTTTTTGAAAAAAGTTCTAACTTCCTCAGGAGTTACTTCAACTGCATCAATTATCTTTTTTTGCATGTCCTCTGCCAACTTGTTTTCTTTAAGAACATCAAAGAAATAAGTTTTAAATTCTTCCTCTGTATTTTTCTTATAGTATTGAATCACCTTGTCCATAGAACCTATTTGCTCCACCATATAGTTGATTCGATCCTCCATCATTTTCTTTATCTCATCATCTCTAACAATAATACTGTCTTGGATAGCTTGATGCGAATACAATTTATCTTCTAACAATTTTCCCAACATTTGGCATCTTGTAATGTCTTTAATTGAATTCCCTTGACTTGAAATTTCAAGATATGCTTTGTCTATATCGGAATCTAATACCATATATTCTCCAACGGTAGCAATGATTCCATCTACTTTTTGACGAGATTGAGGTAATTTTACTTTAACAGAATCAGCTTGCTTTTCTTTAATAATTTCTTGAGCATTGGCTGAAAAAGCCAAAACGGTAAAAAGAACTATAAATGCAGTTTTAGTATTTAAAAATATTCTATTTATTATATTTATTGTCATCATCCGCTTATTCTATTCGATATTGTTAATTTATTTTAAATACTTTGTACTTTCTGGAAATGTTAAGGTTTCATTTGTTTTTTTACACTTTCAAAAACAGTTTGATTTACTTCCACTTTAAATTCATTTTTAAGATCTTTAACCCAATTTTCTTCTAAATATTGTTGGTAATCATTAATAGCTTTACCTTTACATTCATCAAGTTCTTTTGGACCTGCGGGCAAAGTTCCATTTACTTTGGTTACAAAATAATATTCCCCATCTTTAATAATATCAGAAATTCCGGTTTCGAATTTTAGATTTTTTGGCAACGCCTCATTTCCTTCTTCAAAAACACCTAACTTAGACATTATATTTACCGCACCATCTTTAACATTCAATTTCTCTTTAATAAAATCAACATTTTTATCTTTTTTCAAATATTTTTGAGCTTTATTAATGATATCAAATTTTGTAGAAGATAGTATGGTGACATCCAAACGATTTTTCCATTGGTAATTTTTTAGATTTTTATCATAAAATGATTTTAATCCTACTGAGTCTGTTTTAGATTTATTCCAAATTTCTTTTTCCATTAAATCAAAAAGCAATAATCCGTCTCTGTATTCATCCATAACAGCAGAAAACTCAGGAAATTCTTTTTCTAAATTATCATCATAATATTGAGATAATTCTTGATCTAAAAAGCTTTCGTAAAACTTATTAATCAATTTCGAAATCGGTTTTAAAGTGATTTTGGATTTCTGTTGCTCTTTTATATAGTTTAAGAAAGAAGCTCCAGTGATTGATTTTGATGAATTTATGGTCACTAGATTTTTATTGAATAATTTTAAATCGGCTGGAGTTTCCCATTTTCCTTCATAGATATCATTTGTAACTAATTTAGAAATTACTGTATAGTATTTATCATCTCTTTTAATACTATATTTCTTTCTCAATTTTTCATTCATCGAAGCTACAATCAATCTTGAACGATCATCTTTACTCACTTTCGATTCTAAATCAGTGCGCATTTCGTCAATTGATTTAACAGAGAATTTATCAATTAATTTGACAATATGCCATCCGTATTGACTTTTGAATGGTTCAGAAACAGGATTTTCTTTAGTTAGATTAAAAGCTACATTCTCAAACTCTTCTGAGCTTAATTGACCTGATCCAAATCTGTTTAAAACACCGCCTTTAGAAGATGAAGATTTATCTTCTGAGAATTGTTTTGCAAGATCTTCAAACTTTTCTCCTTGTTGTAATTTTTTATAAATATCTTGAATGGTATTTTTACCTTTGTCGACATCGTCTTTGTTTTCAGTTGTTTCAGCTGGATTCATAATCATAATGTGCGCTACAATTACATCACCTCTATTGTCACGAACCTCTTCTACTTTAATCAAATGGTAGCCAAAACGAGTACGTATTGGATTTGAAATACTTCCTTTTGGTGTTTTATATGCACCATTTTCAAATGCATAAACCATTCTAAATGAGGTAAAATAGCCTAAATTACCTTTGTTGTCTTTTGCTGAAGGATCTTGAGAAAATTCGGAAGCTAATGTGCCGAAATCTTCCCCAGCAATAGCTCTTTTTCGAATATCCAAGGCTTGTTTAAACACTTTTAATGTGTCTTCAGGAGCGGCATTTTCATCAACTGAAAACAAAATATGAGATGCTTTAATTTCTTTTAAAAATCGTTTATATCCTTCTTCAACTAGTTCCTTGGTTACTTTTGAATCTGAAGTATAGTTTTTTGAAAGTTGTCCTCTATAGGATTTTAGTTCATTTTGGTAGGAAAGACCATCTTGAAGTCCCAATTTATAGGCTTTATTTATTTTTAATTTATAACCTACAAATAATTCAAGGTATTGGTTTAAATCTTTTTGAGATTCATCTTTAACAAGATCTAGATTTTTCTTGTACACTCTAGCAAACTCATCAGTATAATACGATTTATTGTCAATAGTAAATAAAACTTCTTTCGTGATATTTTGAGCAAATCCGATAAAATTTAATGATAAAAAAAGTCCAAAAAATAATTGTTTCATTTTCATTTAAAATTATAATTAACTTAATATTTATAAACTGTATATAGTTACAAATTTTAACTCACAAAAATAACAATTCAATTACATTATACAACTATCACAAGTACTATTAACATAAATTTATTAACATAAATTCGATAAATAATACAGTCTTTATCTTGATATGAAAATATTTGTTGAATAAATAGTATTTTTGCAATCCATTTACAAAACATATGAGCTTTTTAAAAGAAATTGAAAGAAGAAGGACTTTCGGAATTATATCACATCCTGATGCTGGTAAAACTACTTTAACAGAAAAATTATTGCTTTTTGGTGGTGCAATTCAGGAAGCAGGTGCTGTTAAAAACAATAAAATAAAGAAAGGAGCGACTTCCGACTTTATGGAAATTGAACGCCAAAGAGGAATTTCGGTTTCTACTTCAGTATTGGCATTTAATTATAGTGATAAAAAAATAAATATTCTTGACACTCCAGGTCACAAGGATTTTGCAGAAGACACTTTCCGAACTTTGACCGCTGTAGATAGCGTTATTGTGGTTATTGACGTAGCAAAAGGTGTTGAGGAACAAACAGAAAAATTAGTTTCAGTATGTAGAATGCGAAATATACCAATTATTGTTTTTATCAATAAATTAGATAGAGAAGGAAAAGACGCCTTTGATTTAATGGATGAAGTGGAACAAAAATTGGGATTATCTGTTACTCCCTTAAGTTTTCCTATTGGAATGGGCTATGACTTTCAAGGAATTTACAATCTTTGGGAACAGAATATCAATCTTTTTAGTGGTGATAGTAGAAAAAATATTGAAGAAACAATTGCTTTTTCAGATGTTGCCAATCCAGAATTAGAAAAAATTATTGGGCTAAAACCGGCTGAACAGCTTCGAGAAGAATTAGAATTAATTGATGAAGTATATCCAAAGTTTAATCGGGAAGATTATTTAAACGGAAAATTACAACCTGTATTTTTCGGTTCTGCATTAAATAACTTTGGAGTTCGAGAGCTTTTGGATTGTTTTGTAGAAATTGCTCCATCACCAAGACCAAAAGATTCTGAAACTCGAATAGTGGATCCCAAAGAAGAAAAAATGACGGGATTTGTATTTAAAATTCACGCCAATATGGATCCGAAACACCGAGATAGATTAGCGTTTATCAAGATTGTGTCGGGAACATTTGAGAGAAACAAACCCTATTACCATGTTCGACAAAAGAAAAATTTAAAATTCTCCAGTCCAAATGCCTTTTTTGCTGAGAAAAAGGAAATTGTAGATATTTCCTATCCTGGAGATATCGTAGGATTACACGATACTGGAAATTTTAAAATTGGCGACACTTTGACTGAAGGAGAGATCATGAGTTTCAAAGGAATTCCTAGTTTTTCACCTGAGCATTTTAGGTATATTAATAATGCCGATCCAATGAAAGCAAAACAACTGGATAAAGGTGTTGACCAATTAATGGATGAAGGAGTAGCGCAATTATTCACCCTTGAAATGAACAACAGAAAAATTATCGGTACGGTAGGCGCGCTTCAATATGAAGTAATTCAATACCGTTTAGAACATGAATATGGAGCCAAATGTACCTATGAAAATTTCCCAGTTCACAAAGCATGTTGGGTTAAACCCAATGATCCAAAAAGTGAAGAATTTAAAGAATTTAGAAGAATCAAACAGAAGTTCTTAGCTCATGATAAATACAACCAATTGGTATTCTTAGCTGATTCGGATTTTACCATTCAAATGACACAGAATAAATATCCAAATGTACAGTTGTTTTTTACATCAGAATTTGAATAAAAAAAAATTTCATTATTATAAATAAAAAAACCCATTCACAATGTGAATGGGTTTTTTAGTATTAAGAGTTAGAATTATTTCTTAATTACTCTAACTGTTTTCATTGCATTCTCAGTAGTTACTTGGATAAAGTAAGCACCATTTGCATAACTTGACATATCAACTTGAACAGTGTTAGAATTAACTTGTTTGCTCATTAATTGTTGACCTACCATATTAAATACTTTCACGCTTGTCATGTCTTGAGAATAAGTAATATTCAACAAGTCAATCACTGGGTTTGGATAGAAAGTAAACTGCGTCATATCAAAATCTTGATTTGCCAAAGTAGTAATTGTAACTGCTAAACTTGTGTTACTTGTACAACCATTAATTGTTTGTGTAGCATAATAAGTAGTATTAGCTAACAATTGAGTTGATGCAAGTGGATTCGTTCCAGAAGCAGCATTTGCAGCAGAAGCATACCAAACTATATTTGAACCAGTAACTACGATATCACCAAGAGTTAATAATGATGATAACGATTGTGTCGCAGCGCCTGTTGGAGCTGAAACAGCAGTTACCGTTACAGAAACAGCTGTTCTTGGGCTTTCACAACCACCAGATGTTTGAGTTGCATAGTAAGTTCCTGTTGACAGCGCAACTGTTGAAGCTAATGCTGTACCACCTGTTGCCACGTTATACCATTTAATTTGAGATCCATTAGCAGTTAAGTTAGCCACAGTTGCACTATTACAGAATTGTTGTGAAGCACTACTAGAAGGCGCAGCTGTTGCATTTGAAATCGCAAACACTACATATCTAGTTGGACTTTCGCAACCATTTAATGTTTGAGAGGCCCAGTAATACCCTTGAGTTAAAGGTGTAGTTGGAGCCAATGCAGTTCCACCTGTAGATACAGAATACCATTTAATATTTGAACCAATCATTGCAGGAGACATTGAACTTACTGTAGCTCCCCCTGAAGGACAGAATTGATAAAATTGAACTCCTGTTGGCGCAGCTGTTTGGTATACAGTTACCGGAACCGTTGCCACTCTAGGACATCCTAAAGTAGACGTTGCCGTTGCAGTATAGGTAACCGCAGCAGCGGCCGCATTAGTTTTAAAGTATACTGTAGACAAGTTTTGTCCTGTATATGGAGTAGTTGCAGCTGCATCAGTATACAAGTTAGCAGTTGGTGTCCATGCCATTGTAGTTGGAATTATTTTATTTACTTTAACATCATCAATTAACCAACCATAGAAATTAGTAGAACTATCAGTAGTATATCTAAATCTAATTCTAAACTGAGAACTTGTTAATGCACTAGCTGGAATATTGAATGTTTCCGTTTTCCATAAAGAAGTAGCTGGTCCAACACCTGGATTTGATGTTGAAGAGGTAAACTGTGTAATCCAATCAGCATAACTTCTGGTAGTAAATCTAGCATTTGTATTAAATACAGTAGTAGTTGCAGTACCGGAATAATCTGAAGGAGTGAAAGTTACCCACGTTGTTCCACCATTTATAGAATACTCAACATATCCGTAATCATATGAAAAGGCAGTACCTTCCATTGCGGCTATGTGTGAGAAAGTTAAAGTAGCACTTGTAGCATCAGTCATAGATAAATTACTATTCATTGAATAACTAGCATTAGCTGAAGTTCCTGGTGCATTGAATAAAACTGACCCAGTTCCTTGAGAATAATAGTTAGTATTTAAAGCTACTGTTGAAATAGTTGCATCCTCTAATGTGAAATTAGTTGGTAAAACATCCATTGAAAAATTATTTACTGTACTAACTGAACCACCTGTTGCAACTAGTGGCAAAGCAATATTCGCACAAGCTGAAACTGGAGTTGAAGATATAGTAATCACACTCGGTGTTGGATTAACGTTAACTGATACAGTTGCGATATTAGCACATGGAGTAGCTCCAGTGGTTTGAGAAGCAAGTAAAGTATAAGTAGTAGTAGTCAAAGGATTAAACACCCAACCTGTAGTTGAATTTCCAGTTACTGATGTTGGAGACCAAACATAGCTACTATAATTTGAAGCACCTGTTACAACAGTTACTGGAGTAGTATTAGACTCAGCACAAATTGTAGCTGGATTAGCACTTAATGTAATTGCTGGTGGGGGAGTTACAGTAACTACAACAGGTGTTCTAGATGAAGAACAAACGGTAGGTAAAGTAAAATTCAATTTGTGAATACATCTTAAATCGGTACTAAAATCAGACCATCCCCAACCAGAAGTAATTGAAACGCCTGGAGTATTAAATGGATAAGCACCTGTTTGGTAATACCATGTTAAACCAGTACCTAGACTTGTACAAATAATTTTGTATCCAATACCAATATTTGGAACAACAAAGGTAGAAGGGAAATTCACAGTTGTTAAACCAGTGGTAGATCCAACTACACCCGTTAAAGTTGTAGTTGCAATATCAACACCGCTAGCATCTTGTAAATTAAATACCATATCCCCAGTACCAGATACAAAAATAGAAGCACTATTAATTCTAACATTAGCAATAGTAGTATTGAAAACCATACCACCATTAGCAGAAGTTGTAGTTAATGCAGTAGATGGCGTAGCAGTAGAACCTACATTTACAGCCTGAGGAGTGATAGTCTCAGCTCCTACATAATAAGTAGTACTCGTATTTATAGTAGGAGTTGTAAATGATGTTCCTGTTCCAATAGCAGCTCCACCACTAGCACTTGTATACCAATTAAGGGTAGCTCCTGTTGAAGCAGTAGCTGTTAAAGTAGCGGTACCCACACCACAACGAACTGCAGCAGTAGAAGTAAGGACTGAATTAT
This sequence comes from Chitinophaga pinensis, assembly GCA_943324545.2. Classification (GTDB taxonomy): domain Bacteria; phylum Bacteroidota; class Bacteroidia; order Flavobacteriales; family Flavobacteriaceae; genus Flavobacterium. The sequence continues at coordinate 4,327 of CALPMA020000056.1, read as the reverse complement.
TGAAACCAACCGAAACAGCACTTGTGTAACCTGGAACTCCATTACAAGCTACCAGTTTACAACGATATTGAGAAGGTACTTCTGGAGTATGAGTTAGTGTTAAAGCATTAGCTGAGGCAATATCATTCCAAGTAGTTCCACCATCAATAGAGTTTTGCCATTGGAAAACTAAACCATCGTTAGTCCCTGTATAGGTAGTACTTAAGTTTACAGATTGTCCTAAACAAATTGTATTTGAACTAACAACAGAATTTAAACCAGCTGGAATTGTATTTCCTAAAATAGCCATTACTACTTGAGCTGAACCTGGTGCATTAGAACATCCAGAGTTTAAGTTGGTGTAAGTAATTGAATAAGTAGTCGTTGTTACAGGAGCAACAGGAATACTAAACACATTTGTACCTGGGTTAGCATATCCTACTACAGGAGGTGTAGCTGATGGGTCTGCCGTTACAGATGGCATAGCAACTCCATTCGCATACCATGTAGTGGTATAACTTGCTGGAGGTGAAAAACGCCATGCTTGAGGTGCTGATGCTGTAATTTCATTGGTTACCCCATTCCAATAATTTGGAGTTGCTGGTGTAGCAGCGCAATTTGGAGCAGTAGCACCAATTAATTGCGTACCATCTTGTAAACCGATGTATTTAGCATTGGCAAAAGTAGCCTCAAAAACACGAATATCAATAGTACCTAAAGTTTCATAGAATACCGCTTCCGCTGTTTGAGTTCCATTTGGTAAAGCTGGGGTACCAGTTGTACCGTAAGTAGTACCATTTAAAAATTGAACTATAAAACGTCTATTTGGTGCAATACCTTCAGTCCAATAGGATATTTTTCCAGATCCTGTTCTGTTCCAATGTAAATCTCGAGCCACAACTGCAATTGTACTTGCTGGACTCGAAGTACTTGGGAAACCACCTGTAAAAGTAAAGGCAGTTGAACCAGTTGAACCTAAACTAATGGTACCATTAGAACCAATGAATACGTTAGTAACTGTATTTCCAAAAAAGTTGAAATTAAATCCAACAGGAATACCAGACCAATAGTTATCATCTAAACTTGTAGAGTTAGCAGTTACACCAGCAGGGTAAGGTGTTTGTAAAGCTCCATTACCAACTAATGAAACAGCACCTGCAGGTGAGGTTGCAGGACCTCCACTTGGAGCTGGGATACAAGTTGCACTAAAGTTACCAGCACTTAAACCAGAACCAATAGTTGCGCTTGTTCCAGGACAAACTCCTTGAGCACTTGAAGTAACCGTTGCTGTTGGCAATGGATAAACTCCTACTGAGATTTCCGCTTCAATTGGTAAACAACTGGTATCAGAAGCAATACCTACGACTTTGAATTCTGAAGTTTCAGAAAGTGTAGCGGTAATAACACGAGTATTTAAAGCACTTGTGGTAGTTGTTCCTGTAAAGCTTGTCCAAGTATAAGTCATTCCAGGATCTGAAGAGTTAGCCGATAAAGTAGTTGCTCCTCCTGTTCCACAGAATGTAGGTACTGAAGAAGTAATTGTAACTACTGGTGGTGCATTAACTGTCATCACCACTGGAGTTCTTAAACTTTCACAACCGTTAGGACCCACTTCAGCAACATACATTGTTCTGGTAGAATTAATAGCGGTTAAGAAAGTACGTGAAGGACCACTTTGTACCGATGTTCCACCTGAAGCAACAGTATACCATACAAAAACAGGGTTAACTGTAGCTGTAGTGGAAGTAACTGTCGCAGTAGACAATTGGAGACCACAATGAGTAGATGAAGTAGCTGTTGGCGCAGTTGCTGTAAGAGGTAGTAACGAAACACTTACGGTACCTGTAGCCGAACAATTTGTTGTAGGATTGGTCGCAGTAGCGGTATATACCGTATTTACTGCCGGAGTTGCAACAACTACATTTCCTGTTGAAGGAACTAATGTAGCTGTAGGAGCCCAAGTCCAGTTATAATTTGAAGAAATTTCGTTTACGAATCCAAAAATAAATTTAGGTCTAGACGTTCCTGTAGTACCTGAAGTTGAGGCTAACATTGCCTCTGGTGTTTCAGCATCGGCTTGTCTGTAAGCAGAACAAGTGAACCCCGGAGAATCAACTTTCATATTCGTAGCAGTAGCATTGTAAGCCTCTGGAACACTACTCCATGAAATAGAAACTAAAATATTTGATGTTCCGTTCCATACAAAGCTTGAGGCGGTACCTGTTCCAGTACCAAAAGCTAGAGTATTTACAGTATTTGCAACTGGAAGGAAACCATCATTTGTTAATGTTCCTTTATAAACTTGAGACAATCCCGTTGTAACAAAAGTTGAAGTCATAGCTGTTAAACTAGTTGCTGCCATACTTACAGAGAAACCTGTGTAAGTCTGTCCAGAAGTAGTAGGTTCAAAACCAATAGATTTAATTATAGTACCTGATAAGAATCCAGCTGCTGTTAATTCAGAAGCTCTAATTATGTATTGTGTTTTGGTTCCGCCCCAACCACCTGCTAAAAATGAAGCACCAGTAGAGGTAGAATTGGTAGCACCAGCGCCTAATGATAATGATGCTGGAGGTGATAAACTAGTACCAGTTAATGTAGTTGAACTTCCAATACACAATGGTTCAGTAGAAGTGGTAACAGAAGTGATTACCGGTAATGGGTTTACTGTTATCGCTAAATTAGCAATATTAGTACAACCTGTTGTACTATTCAAACTTGACAATACATAGGCAGTAGTTGTAGCAGGGTTAAATGTATAACCCGTACTTGAGGTACCTGTTACTCCAGTTAAAGGAGCCCAAGTGTATTGATTAAAATCGGCTAATGTTGATGTAATTGTTACTGGAGTTGTAGTAGAAGCTCCGGCACAAATGGTTGAAGTAGCAGCACTAATAGTCAACGCAGGAGCTGCACCTACAGTAATAGTTACTGGAGTTCTTGCACCCTCGCAACCATTAGTTCCCACTTCAGAAACATATAAAGTAGATGTAGTAGCAACAGAATAAGTAGTCAAACTAGTAGAAGTGCTCGACTGAATAAGCGTTCCTCCAGATGCTTGATCGTACCATTTAAAAGTACCTGAACCAGCTGAACCAGCACTAGAAGCTACAGAAGCAGTTGGAACTCTTGCACCACATTGTGTTGAGTTAGTTGCTATAGGTGCTGAAGGCAAAGGAAGTGGATTAACGGTTACAGTTGCTGAACTTGTACAAGCGTTTGTAGCAGTTGAAGTAACAGTATACGTTTGAGCAGCAGTTACTCTAGAATAAAGCGTTCTAATATCTTCATTTGCATAAGCCGTTGTTAAGGCACTATCGGTAAATAAACTTGACGCTGAAGTCCATGAAAGAACGGGTTGAATTGCTCTTGTAAAAGTAAATACTTGACCAGTTACTGGTTTTACGGCAATATTATTTGTTGCAACTGTAGTACTAGCAGTAGCTGCAGCACTTAAATCTGACAATGACAAATAGTTTCCTGCAGTAGTACCACCTAATCCTGCAGAAGCAGAAGGAGAGGCTACAGCTCCAGCATCAGGACGATATACAAACTCGATACGACCATCTGCCTCATACAATTTTACTTGGAATGAAATAACTGCTGTATTAGCTGTATAATACCATTCCCAATTTAACCATTCAAAAGTAAATACTCTGTTTCCAGCTGTACCTGTAGTTAAATAAGAAGCACCACCAGTTCCAGTTCCAGTTGCATCTAAATCATCCCAAAGAGGAGCAATAAATGGTATGTTAGTAGTTGGCGGAGTAGCCATAGAGTTAGTATCAGAGGCAACAGCACTAGGATTAAAACTAATAAATCCGTTTGAAGAAGCATATACGTTAGTATAAGTATTTCCAGCATAGGTAAAACTAAAACCTAAAGGAATTGCACCCGAAATAACAGCATCAGCATTAATTGATGATACAGCGGTAGAACCAGTTAAAGGGGTAAAAGTACCCGCACTAGCAGCAAAACTGTAAGAAGTAGCATTCGCATTTACTGATCCACCAGTGGCAACAAGAGTGGTAACGTCTCCAGTACATACTGAACTTGGTGTAATAGTAATTGCACTTGGTGATGGTATAGTAGATATAGTTACTGTTTTTGAATCTGTACAACCATTAATATCTGAACCGGTAACGGTATAGATAGTATTGGCTGTTGGGCTAGCAATAACTGTAGCTCCTGTTGAAGCGGATAAAGCCGTGTTAGGCGCCCAAGAATAAGTAGTTGCCCCTGTTGCTGATAAAGTTGAACCAGCACCAGCACAAGCGGTTAAGGTCGCAGGAGAAGTTAATGACACCGTTGGTGAACCTGCAGTTAAAAAGTAATAAGGAGATATATG
>CALPMA020000055.1 GCA_943324545.2 Chitinophaga pinensis | reverse complement strand
TCCTACCTTTCCTAATTTTGTTGTGATAATAATTACTCCATTAGACCCTCTTGCACCATATATTGCTGTAGCAGACGCGTCTTTTAAAACTTCGATTGACTTGATCTGACCTGGATCTAAATCCGATAATGGATTAGATGATACATTATCATCTGGAATAATTGGAAAACCATCAATTACATATAAAGGCTGATTGCCACTTGTGAGTGAACTACCACCTCGGATAATTGCTCTTACACCTGATCCTAGACCATTATCATTTTGTGTTATTTGTAGACCTGCTACACGACCCGAAAAAGCAGTTTGAAGATCTACAGGATCTCCTTTCTCTATACTAGTTGCTCTTACAGATGATACAGCTCCTGTCAAATCCTTTTTCTTAACTGAACCATACCCAATTACAACAACTTCATTAAGTGATTCATTTAATTCTCCAAGAACAATTTTAATTGAATTTTCCTTTATTTTTACTTCTTTTTTGTCAAAGCCCAAACTTGAAATAATTAAAACGTCTCCAATTTTAGCATTAATTTTAAAAACCCCGTCTAAATCTGTCAACACTCCGGTTTTAGTTCCTTTTATAATTACATTAGCACCAGGCAACGGCAATCCTTTGGTATCATTAACAACTCCTTCAATTGTAGTTTGTGCAAACGCGGTTAAGAAAGAGGTGAATAAAAAAATAGTTAGTAATTTAAATTTCATTTTTTTTGGGTTCATTAATATTTTTTTTGTTTAACAATTTTGAAAAAAACTTTAAAATATATATAGTTTATAAAAGGCACTATAAAAATTTATCTAATTTCACAATTAAATGTTAATCAAAAATAGTTAACAAAGATGATTTAAACTAGTATAAAAAGTCTCTTTTATGTTGTGAATTTGTCTCATTATAACCGCCCGTAATTAATTGAATAATACAACCATTATAAGATCTTATAAAGAAATTATATGCTTACAGAAATATCTATTTAATATTGACTTTACTCCAAAAAAAAAACTTTCGAATTTTCGAAAGTTTTTATGAGTATTTAAAGTTTTGATTTATTCTTTACCTTCTTTTTTACCTTCAGCTTTAGCTTTTTCCATATTTGCTTTCTGAATTTCTAACTGTGCTGGGGTCAATACTTCTTTAATCTTTTTGTTTAATTCTTTTAATTTAACTTTATTATTCTCAGCATGATCAGGATTTTCCTTGCTGTCTTTTCGCAAAGTCGATTGTTCTTCCACAATAGGTTTTAAAAGTGCTTGTTGATCTGTTGTTAAAGATAATTCTGTTGTCATTTTTTGCAACATTTTATCAGCACCACTTTTTTTATCTGCTTCTTGAGCAAATCCATTTAAACTTACAGCTAATAATGCTGCTAAAATTAATTTTTTCATTGTTATATTTGTTTTATAGTTAATTATGATAAGACACTGATGATATAAAAAAGTTTAATTGAGTTTAAGAACTAATACATTTTTATCTAACCTATAATTATTATTTTCAAAATTAGTAATAAAAAAAACTATACTAATCTATAAAGTTCCTCTTATAGTGTTCATTTGTTTCAATTCAAACCACTTATTTTGTCTTTAGGCTCTCGCACAATTCATCAAATGATTTTTTACCTTCGTATTTTATGATTTTAGAATTTCGACCTTCTAATTGAACTGGTGTTGTTTTTCCAAAAGCTTTCAATTCATATTCTTTAGGTTTATCACCCCAATTGAAGATCCCTAAATAAATATCCTTGTCTTTTCGAGCAATTATCAATTCAAACCCATCTTGCTTGTTTGTTCCATGTTCCCAATAATCCAAAGGTATAGTTTCTTCCATTGCTGGAAACTCAAAAACTTCTTTAACTAATGCTTTACGTTCTGGGCGAAGTATCATCAAATTATCACTTTGTAATCGGGCAGTTCCGTATAGTTTATTAAAATCCGCCCACATTTGAGCTTCATTCATTGTCATACTGTGTCCGTGTTTTGTTTCTTCTTGAGATACTGTTGAATCTTCGTCTATGGCTTCGCGGAAAACAAGGTAATCAGCATCGCCATTAAATACCTTGCCACTCAAGTAAAAATTACTTAAATTACCCAAACAACGCTCAGGAAAAGCTTTAAATATAGGATTGATGTCACCACCAGTTCGCATACCGTCTACAAACCCAATAGTTGGACCAAAAACAGCAGAACAGCCTAAGAAATAGACGTCATCTCCCATGGCTTCCCGCATGGTTTTCATTCCCAAACGAAAACGTTCTACCCCAGTTATTGTTGGGTCGAAGGCTTTGAAACTTTTGACATGTTTGTTCCTAAGTTTGATATCATTCTCGAGGCCATAACGCATAAAATCGACTTTAAAATAACGAATTCCCCAATTATCTTTCATGTTTTTTATGCAATCTGCGATATGTGCTCTTGCTCCTGGATGGGAGTAATCGAAGTAAATATAATGCATGACTTTGTCTGCTTTTTCATTCTCTTCGACCACCAACTTTCCATCTTGATCATGAAGGAAGTACTCTGGATGCGATTTATATATTTCAGATGCTTCATCACCTCTAAACCCATCAAAATGAATTCCAGGAGTTTTTCCTTCTGCCACAATTCTGCTAACAATCTCCTTGATTCCGCCAGGTAAAAGACCCGAGTTTATAGATTTATAATCTCCTCGTTCGGCCCACCATCCACCATCAATTTGAATCATATTTGCTTCTGGAGCCAATTTATTCAATTGGTCCATATTACCATAAATATTCTTTGGAGTGAATACTCTACCATAATAATCCCAAGTTGCCCAACCTTTAAAATCGGCAGGCTTAAGTTTGGTAATTTTATTTTCTGCAGCAATCGCTGATCCAAATTGATCAAGTAATTCAAGCCAATTGGTAGCACGTCTAAGTACGATTTGTTCGTATTGTATAGTCTGGCCTGGTTTTAGTTGTTTACCTTCACCGTCAGACCATACTTCGAAAGCTCCTTGTTTTAATGTGAAATTTGGCATAAATATTCTCCAAGAAGTTGCACCTGCAAATAAATATTGACCGTCTGATAATCGTATCATCTCATACATGTTACTCGAACTACGATTGGTTTGACCGCCAATTTTCTGATTAAGTAGAGGAGTACGCCCCATACAACTTGCTCCAAAAACCACATCCAAGTTGTCAGATAACTGCGCTTCAATTGGAATGCTAACAGTAATTTTTTGTATTGTAATTGGTTTATTACTATTATTAGATAGCGCTATAGTTAACCGTTGAAAACCATTCTCAATTTCTTTTAAGTTTTTAGTAGTTGATATTATTCCGTTAGCATTAACATCAACCTTAATGTCTTTCCATTGCTGAGTGGTTCCGGCAAAAGACATTAAAACATTTAAAAATATTATCGAAAGTATTGTAACTGCTTTTTTAAATTTCTTTGTCATTTTATTTATGAATATCTATTTTTGTTTTGACTTTTAACAAATCTGATTGAATGCCAGTTTTAATTTATTTTACAAATTTACTGTTGACCATTATTAAATATAGATGTAAATAGTCTCATTTTTAGTATAGATTTGTTTCATTTATACATTGAGAACATTAAATAGATCGAATAACAAAACTTTATTATTTATTACAATACAAATCATGCAATAGTTATTGAAATAATAATATTCAAATTGATTTTTACGAACTAAAATGAGACTGTTTAAAATATAATTGATACAGCCTCTTTTTTAATTTTTGTATTGTTATGATTATTGGTAATCCCTTGTAGATATTTATAATACTTAAATTTAAGCAAGAAAATTCAAATCCATATAGATCTTTATTTAAACCTATTTCAGGATAAGACATCTTTGTGAAAATTAATTTTTAGGGTTGTTCTTTATAATTTCAATCATATGAATAATGTCGTCCTCATTATCCTCATTCACCAAGGATAAATCGCTATTTTTGGGACCTTTATTAGCAAACGCTCCATCTAAGATGGTGATACTTTTGCTCACCCAATTGCCACTGTTAGCCTTGGTGATGGTAACTGCGGTTTTGTCTGGACTGGATGAGGAATCATAACGAACAGAGAATTTCCCAGAACCTTTATCCAGATAAATGATTTTCAAAGTGATTGACTCTTTAGCTTTCAACGATAGAAAATTGTCATCCAGGTCAAAATACATCCTGTTTCGTCCAGTTGAATTTTCAAATGCCCGTGCATAGCGACCAAAAGGCTGGTTCGTGGGACCAACTCTCCATAACCCGACACTGGTTTCATTCGCATCGATCTGTGTAATAAATCGGCTATAGTTTCTAGCAATAAGTTCGAATCCTACATCATTCATCGCCTTGGCTTCATAGAGATAATTGGATCCCGATAGGGAAGTAGCTGCATGCAGATCACCAACTTGTGCACCAAAATTTTTGTATTCTCTTTCAATTCTAGTTACCCTATCAGCGTTGCTCTGTACTGCCTTTCCATATTTTTCCTCAGGAAAACGTAATGTGTCAGAACTATCAAGAACATCGCGTAGGGCTATAAAAGCATAAGGACTAGTTTGTGGCTGTTTGTAATAGGAATAGCGACTAACAAAGGCAAACCCTTCATCATATTGTCCTGTTTTTACAATATTATAATCAACCTCCCATAGATCAAGCCCTCTATCGACAGTCGAAAGAGCGGTCCAATAATAATTCCAAACCGGATTTTCTTGAAATATTCCGCCCTGTGCGAATTTAGAAAACTCGCCGCGAACAAACTCCGGTTTCTTGCCGTTCAAGCCGAAAAAAGAGGGGCGTAGTTCATTATCTTGGATAATTTCACCATTAGTTTGATAACCAATAGCAATGGTAAATTGCTGTTTTCGGAGTTCAATTGGATAATTTTGGCGAAGCCAATTCGCGTAAAGTAGTTCACCTGCTTTTGCAGCCTTAGCAACCTTAAGTAATTCTGGATTACTTTCATTATCTACATTAAACAGGAATCGGATATGTTTGAGTTCCGGCTTATCGAAGGCTTCGTAGAAAAATTTCGTAGCTCCGCTGCAAAACTCTAAATATTGCTGTGGGCTAATTTTATATTTCTGGTCTATAGGTGAACCTTTGTAAAGTTGTCTGTCACCCGTAGATCCAAAAGCCGGTTGTATAAACGCAAAAACGTTTCGCTCTTTCTCAGGTAGTGAGGCAATGTGATCCGCTAGTTTTCCGATAAAACGATGGAAGTAATTAATGTAGTTTTGATCGAGGTAATAGGGGAAAAAATCTTTTTCCTTGCCACCTTTTACAGCCACTTTAGGAACCCCTTGTTCATAAATCCATTCAGGAGAATGAGGTCCCGACCATAAAACGAAATAGTAAAAATACTTCCCTTCTAAGGCATTACGGATTTGAGAATCCATTTTCGACCAGTCATACTGCTCCGGACTTGTCTCAATGTCTGCCCACTTAACTCTATCGGCAGCCCCTTTAATGAAAGGAAACCGGTCTGTATCAATTATTTCATTCTTGCAATTGGTAAAGAATCCCGCCCAGAGTGGGCGCTCGAAATCTTTTTTTTCATTTCCCTTTATTTGTGAAAATGTTAGTTGACATAGTCCAAATAACGACAATAATAAAATAATTGCTTTTTTAGTTCTTTTATTTTTCATTGAACTAATTATTACTTTTATCTTTTTTTCTCTTTTCTCGTTTTTCCTTTTTATCCTTTTTATCTCCTTTTATCTCTTTATCACTCTCAACGGCGTTTTCGCCTTTTCCATATTTGGTTCCTTTAGCACTTCCCTTGAAAGCACGATTTTCTTCTTGAGGACGTAATAAAGGAAGTTCTTCTTCTCCGCGGTGCACTTCTACAAGACTAAATATATCGTCTTTATCATCAGCATTCAATAGTACAAAGTCAGCCCCTTTAGTCCCTCCATTTTTGAAAACAGCATCTTTTATAGTTATCAATTCATGATGCCATTTTTTGTCCCCTTTTCCAGTTACTGTAATTGCTGTCTTTATGGTTTTGTTTCCTGCATCGTAATCGAGTTTCCATTTAGAACCTTCAATGGCATCATACCAAACCACAGTTATCGACATTACTTTCGGTTTACTATCTTGAGAAAAACCTTCATGAAGTTTGAAATATAGTGCATTTTTTCCCGATGCGTGTTCGAATCCTCTTGCAAACCTTGAATAAATTGAGGATTCAGATGTAATTGGACCACCCACTCGCCATAAAGGAATAGATGTAGCATCTGGTTCAATTTGATATAATAATCTGGAGTAATTATCGGGCCAAATTTCCCAGCCCGCATCATTGAAACCAACTTGGTCACCTCTTTGCTTCACTTGCCCCATTTTGAGTGCATTTTTATCGTCATTTGCTGCACCATACTTTGCATATTCTGCAGTGATTTTTTCCATACGATCAATATTTCCATGCGATGCTTTACCAAACTTGTCTTCAGGATAAGTATTTGTATCTGCTGCATTCAAACCTTTGTGTAAAGCACAGAATGCATCGGTAGCTGTTTCGGGGTGTATTTGCCCTGCATACTTATTAAAAAAATAGAAAGAATAATCGAAACCTTGTTCCTTGCTAGCCTTTAAAGCACCGCTTGTAACATCCCAAACACTTTGACCCGCATTCAAGGCATTTATTGCTCCCCAGTAAAAGTTGAGTTGAACATTTAGTTGATACCATGGACGCGTCCAGGTTTGGTCCATTTCGGAACGACGAAACAATGTAACCCCCTTTGGGTCAATTAAGTAAGGCAAAAACGTGTTCGCCGCATCAATTTCACCACTTAAATGGTGTCCTCTTGAAAGTGCTCCATTTTTGATTCCAAAACCATCTTTAAGATTCTTAATAGCCCAATCCCATTCTTTAACAAAATTTTTTCCACCTTCTTTGCTTTGGGGTACAACATTATTTAGAAGCATACTAATATTCAATCCTGATTGTTTACCAAATAGTTTATCATGTAAGGCAAATGTTTCCAATCGGAATTCTCTCCATTGAGCGCTTTTAACTGGTAAAGAATAACTTGAGTCTAGAGGTTCTCCTTTATAGGCACATTCATCTCCAGTGCAACCTGTTTTAACTTGAATAAATGAAATAGCTTTTATTTTATCTTTAGAAAATCCACCAATATGTTTAGCCACTTCTGTTAGAAAACGGTAATAATACTTTTTATATTCTGGAGATAGATAATAAGGATAATGATCAAACGCTCCGGGTTTTTTAGTGGCGCTTGTAAATACTTTCGGCACCCCTTTTTCATAAACCCATTCTGGTGTTTTAGGACCTGCAGCAAAAGAAATATAGAGTGATATTTTTTCTTTATAGGCTCTTTCAACAGCATTGTCTAATATAGACCAGTCATATATTCCTGGTGTTTTTTCAACTTCATCCCAGGTAAAATCGCAGGATGTTCCTTTTAAAAATGGATACTCACTTATATTCATTGCTTCTCCACGATCCCAAACACCAAAAGAGCTAGGTTTTGGACCTACCTGACTTATTACCATGTTAGAGAAAGCAATTAGTGCTAAAATGACAATTTTTCTTGTTCTATCAATGCTTTTTAAACTATATTTATTCATAATTAAAATTTATTATTTATTACTTAGACTGTTAAATTTATTATTGGTTTAAAATATAAAAACATCATTTTATATTTAATTGATATTGTTAAAGTTATATTTATTACTTGTATTTGAATTTTTTTGGGCTTTCCCAGTCCATTCTGTTTTTGTAAAAATTTTCCAACAAGCTGTTAATTTTCATCTTTTTTTATAGTGCAATTATTTTATTAGCTTCTCTTAAACCACTTAAATATGCTCCGTGTACTGTCCCTCGATAGTCTCTTTCAGTATGCTCACCTGCAAAAAATAATTTATTATTTATATCTAAAGCCATTGTGTCGAAATCGGCACTTGTAGTTCCATTTGTTGCAAAAGAATATGCACCGAAAGTATTGATGTTCTGCCCCCATTTTGTTCGTAACATATTTGTCGGATTGGGTATGTTATTTCCATAAATGGTTTTCAGTTGCGCCATCACTTCACTAATTATTTGGTTATCGCTCATAGTTTCGGTAACAGTTGCGTAATCGCCAAAAGCAAATGTCATTAAGCCATTGGTTGTTGGTGAAAACTTCATCATATTCATGAAATAATTGAACTTGCCTTTTGTTTCTGGCGTATAGCCGATGTATTGTATATTCGTGTCCCAAAACGGTTTCACCCAAATAAATAAAAACTTGTTTACATTACCCATTTGGATGTTTTGAATAGCTGATAATTTTGTTGCTGGCAAACTTGGTTTAAAGGCAATGCTATTGTTTTTCAAAACGCCCAATGGCACACTTACAATTACATAATCTGCTTCAATTGAATTTCCGTTTACTTTCACCAATGATTTTGTTTCATTATAATTAATTTCTGTAACGCTACTGTTCAATCTAATATCCAAACCTTGCCCTAATAAATTTGCCACTTTATCGTAGCCATTGGTAACAATTACATCTTTTCCCGTAAATTCTTCATCATCATAAAAATATTTTGAAGATAATTTAGAAATATCACCTGTATCAAATTCCAAATAAGCAGAAAGCATATATTTCCATAGCCTATTGTTGGCTTGCGTAGGATATAATGAGTTAAAAATAGTTTGAAAACTCTGTCTTTTTGTTCCTGCACTTCTAACTGCTTTTAGGGCGTTTTCAAATTGGGTATATTGGCTATCAAGAAATGTGTCGGAATAAGCCGTTCCGTTATTGTCAAAAACGGCAAGATTATCATCATCTGTAAGGTAGGTATTTGCACCTGCTTGCGAAGCTAATTTTGTTATTGGGTTCCCATTTGGTCCGTGAATCCAACTAGCACCTTCGTCAAAAGCAAACACCATACTTCTGTCTGTTCTGAGTCGTCCTCCAATTTTTTCTTGCGCTTCCAAAACAATTACAGTAAAACCTTTATCTTTTAATTTTTTTGCAGCTGCAAGTCCTGATATTCCTGCCCCAATTATAAGGACGGTTTTCCCATTTGGATTTGTAATGTCATCCTCTTTGCTATAAGAAGCAAATAAATTGGGTGCAAGTAAAACAAGTGGAATGGTTTTTAAAGTGTCTAAAACAAATTTTCTTCTTTCCATAAATTTTTATTTCATAAACTCAATTATTATAAATCAACAAGTTTGGCTGTCAAACATACATTCATAAAAGCGGCGGAAGTCCACAGTTGTGAAACTGAACCTGAAATTAAACCAGATTGAAGAGCACTTTTTTCAATATTGCTTTTTATAAATTATTGTAGTAGTTACAAATAAATACATTTAAGACCATTTTCGGCTATTCAAAAAGTCTCATACACTTGGTCTTTTAGTTTCAAATAGCTTCAATATTTCTTCAGTTCAAAATAATCTAAAGAAAAGCCCCATTACTTTAAATAATGGGGCTTTGAAATATAAAAGTGACTCCGTTTCTACCAGAAAATACTATACAAAGCAACCAGGATTCCACTTACTAATAAACTACCGGCTAAAAAGCTACTATTTACTTTAAACATTGAAGTTTCTATTTCTAATCCTTTAGATTTTATTCCTCGTTTTTGGTCAAATAAACTAATTACAATCATTACAGCCACACAGATTACAAATACAAACCCCATACGGTCAATGAATGGAATTTCATACAAACTTGTTCCATTCTCTTGAGGGACTAATACAGCAAAACCGGTTGAGTTTAAAAATTCTAAATTCATCCAATTGGGTAAAAACTTTAATACCACTGACAATATAAAACCTCCTATGGTTGCAAACATAGCAGCATTTGAACTTGTTTTTTTCCAGAAGAATCCTAAAATAAACATCGCGAAAACACCAGGGCTAACAAATCCGGTGTACTCTTGAATAAATTCGAATCCTCCTTTTTTATCAATTCCCAAGTGTGGTGCAATAACTACCGCTAGCATCATGGCTATAAATACAGCCCATTTCCCTACTCGAACCATTTTCTGTTCACTACAATCTACATCAATTTTTTTCTTATAAATGTCCAATGTAAAAATGGTAGCAATACTATTTACTTTTCCTGCTAGTGAAGCAACAACTGCAGCGGTTAATGCAGCAAACGATAAACCTTTTAACCCAACTGGTAATAAGTTTAATAATACAGGGTAGGATCTATCTGGATTTAAAACGCCATCAGGGCCAAGTAGTTCTGTTTGTAACCCGCCTTTTGTATAAATTACATAAGCAGCAATACCAGGTAAAACAACAATAACAGGCATTAATAGCTTTAAGAAAGCAGCGAATAAAATACCGCTTCTAGCTGTTTTTAAATCAGCACCTAACGCTCTTTGAGTTATATATTGATTGCAACCCCAATAATTTAAGTTTACAATCCACATACCACCTAATAAAACGGTAAGTCCAGGTAAACTTGGAAAGTTAGGACTGTCCTTTTTGAAAATCATGTGAAAATGGTCACCTGATTGATTCATCATATAGTTGAATCCGTTTACCATTCCATGTTGTCCATTTAATTCAGCTACTTTATCTAATGCTAAATAAGTAGTTACTAAACCCCCAAAAATTAGGAAAACCACTTGAATGACATCGGTATAACCGATAACTTTCATACCTCCTAAAGAAATAATAATAGCAAAGAATGCCAAACCATACATGCACAAATCAAGATTAATACCTGAAATTCCGTTAATTGCTAATGCCCCAAGGTATAGGATAGAAGTTAAATTAACAATTACATACAACAACAACCAGAAAACAGCCATAATCATAGCAATATCACCGTTGTATCTTTGATTAAGGAACTGCGGCATTGTATATATCTTATTCTTTAGGTAAACAGGAATAAAAAATACAGCCACAATTATTAATGTCAAGGCAGACATCCACTCATAGCTTGCAATAGCCAATCCCATTTTAAACCCATTGCCTGACATGGCAATAAATTGTTCAGACGAAATGTTGGAAGCAATTAAAGATGTTCCAATAGCCCACCAAGTTAAAGATCCTTCAGCTAAAAAGTAATCATGCGAAGCTGAGTTTTTGGCTGTTTGTTTTCGTTTGTAAATCCAAAAGCCATATCCAGCTACAATAAAAAAGTAAACAAGAAAGACCATGTAGTCTGCAAATTGTAATGTATTCATAATTTTGGTTTTTGTAGGTTAATTAAATTAATAGTATAAAAAAATGTTAATGTATGTTGATTTTTAGATTCTATTGAAGGTTATTTTTCCATAACTTTCTGTTGCCATTTCCAAGCGCTTTCCATTGCCAGTTACTACTATTTTCAGGTCTTATTTACTTTTATAATGTACGTCAGACAAATCTCTTAACATTTGGGCACTTTTTTCAGCTGTAATGTCTCGTTGAGATTCTCCCATCATTTCATATCCGACCATAAATTTTTTTACTGTTGCCGAACGCAATAAAGGTGGATAAAAGTGCATGTGAAATTGCCATTCTGGGTGAAGTTCCCCATCGGTTGGCGCTTGATGAATACCAGAAGAGTAGGGGAAAGAAGTCTCAAAAAGATTGTCGTATTTTATTGTTAATAATTTAAGAATACTAGCGTAATCTTCAATTTCATTACGAGTAAAATCTGTAATTTTTGCGATAGGACGTTTGCAAATAATCATCGTCTCAAAAGGCCAAATTGCCCAAAAAGGAACTAAGGCTACGAAATTTTTATTTTCAATTACAATACGCTCTTTTGCTTCTAATTCATTATTCAAATAATCCAAAAGTAAATTACTACCGTTTTTGTCAAAATAAGTTTTTAAACTGTTTTGTGTTTTTTCTACTTGGGTTGGTAAAGAGGATTGGGCCCATATTTGGCCATGAGGATGTGGATTGCTACACCCCATGACACTTCCTTTGTTTTCAAAAATTTGAACATAATTAATATAATCAACATTACCCAAATCCGTATATTCTAGTTGCCAAGTTCTAATAATTTCTTCGATAGTTAACAAATCCATTTCCGGCAAAGTGATATTGTGTTTTGGTGAAAAACAAACCACTCTTGAAATTCCCCTCTCTGGTTTTACTTTGAAGAATGTAGCATCGCTATTTTCTTTAAATTCAATTTCTTCTTTTTTTAAAGCTGCGAAATCATTTTCAAAAACAAATGAACTTAAATATTTTGCATTTTCTTCTCCATTAGCCCGAACATTTCCTGGACATAAATAGCAAGTTGGATCATATTCTGGTCTTTCATCATTTGCTAGAGTTTCATTTTGACCTTGCCAAGGACGTTTTGCTCGGTGTGGAGAAACCAAAACCCATTCGTTTATGAGCGGATTAAATCGTCGGTGCGGATCTTCGTTGATTTCAAATTTTTTCATTATGTATTAGTTTTTATATAGTGATGTGCCGTTAGAAACTTTCACATCGTAAGTTATTAAATCTATTTTGAAATGTTCAGCATATAATTTGGTAAATTTATCTTTTATTTTACTTTCACTTCCCTTTTTTACCAAATTGATGGTACAACCCCCAAAGCCGCCTCCCATTAATCTAGATCCAATTACATCCTCTTCGGCTTTCGCCAAATCTACCAGATAGTCTAATTCCGCACAGCTTACTTCATAATCTTCAGACAATCCTTGATGGGTTTCAAACATCAATTTACCTAACGTTTCAATATCTCCTTTGTCGAGCGCAGTACAAGCTTGAATGACCCGTTTTATTTCTTTTACGGCATATAAACTTCTTCTAAATACATTGTCCGTCATTTTAGATTTTAAACCAATTAATATTTCTTCATTACAATCTCTAAAGCTATTAATTTCAGGATAATTATCATTAATAATACTTAATCCTTCATCACATTCTATACGACGATTATTATATTCGGATGTAAATAAGGAATGTTGCAAGTTGCTATCAAATAATAGTAAAGAATAATTTGCAAAATCAGCATCATGGTAGGTATAATCTAAAGTCCGGCAATCGATTTTAATTACTTTATTTTCCAATCCCATTATACTAGAAAATTGATCCATTATGCCACAATTTATTCCAACCCAGTGCTCAGCACTTTGGCCCATTAAAGCCATTTCGATTGGTTTTATATCCAAATTAAACATTTCATTAATCCCAAATAAAAACCCACATTCTAAGGCTGCTGAAGAAGATAAACCAGAACCAATTGGAATATTACTACTAAAGGCGCAGTTAAAACCGCCTATTTTGTGTCCTTTTAATTTTAATTGAAATAAAACACCCCGTAAATAATTAGTCCAAACGACCTCGCTTACTATTTCTTCTTTTGTAACATCAATGTCTACTGACTCATTCAGATCAATCGCACGAATTTTTGCGGTATTTGTATTGTTTTTTTCAAATGCAAAACAAACTATTTTATTAATTGCTGCAGGTAAAACATAACCATCATTATAATCGATGTGTTCACCAATAATATTAATTCTTCCTGGGGAAAGAACAATTTTATCGGGTACATTTCCAAATTTAGCTTTAAAAAAATCAGTTGTGTCTTGTATTAAAATCTCATTCATTATTAATTACTTGATTGGTTATATTTAATTTCTTTAAATAGGATTTGCCTAATTTTGAAATTTATAGATAGTCTTATGATGGTACATTTCTTCTTTTCTTAATATAGAGCTAGGGAAATTATCATGATTTGGTGCGTCAGGAAAATTTTGTGTTTCAAAACAAATCCCACTCAAATTGTGATAATCTGTATTTTCCTTTCCTTTAATTTCATTATTACAATTTCCCCCAACATATATATGAACTGCCGGCTGATTTGTAT
>CALPMA020000054.1 GCA_943324545.2 Chitinophaga pinensis | reverse complement strand
CTAATCCTATTGAAATTTTTTTTATCATTTTAATTAATTTTTACGAGGGTTAAATTATTCTATTTCTACTACAACGGGACAATGGTCAGAATGTTTTGCTTCTGGTAAAATATAGGCCCTTTTTAATTTATCTTTTAATGTTTCGCTTACAAGGCAGTAATCAATTCGCCACCCTTTATTATTTCCGCGTGCACCTGCTCTATAACTCCACCAACTATAATTGTCCGGTTGATCATTGAAAAAACGGAAGCTATCGATAAAGCCATTTTTCATAAACTGGTCAAGCCAATCTCGCTCTTGGGGTAAAAATCCAGATACATTAGCGTTTCTAATTGGATCATGTATGTCTATTGCTTTATGACAAATGTTATAATCACCACAAATTACCAAATTTGGAATTTCTTTTTTCAGCTCATTTACATAATTTTGAAAATCATCCATGTACATAAATTTATGACTCAATCGATCAATATTTGTACCAGAAGGGAGATATAAGCTCATTACTGATAGACCATCAAAATCGACACGTACATTTCTTCCTTCAAAATCCATGTGTTCAATTCCAGTTCCAAAAACGATATTATTGGGTTTAATTTTGGACAAAATCGCAACTCCACTATATCCTTTTTTAGTTGCTGGATAATAATATTGATATGGATAACCCGCCATTTCAATATCCAAATAGGGAACTTGATCTTTGGTCGCTTTGATCTCCTGAAGGCAAATAACGTCTGGATTTGAGTGTTGCAACCATTCGATAAAACCTTTCGAAATCGCCGCCCGAATTCCATTTACATTATAAGAAATGATTCTCATTATTATAATTCAATATTAATATCACCAAAAGTAATAAAAAACTTAACGAATATAATAGAAAATTTAAAGAAATTGGGTTCTAAATTTCATTTGTTACTTAACTTTTTTTCTATCTTTGTTTTTAGGTTTTAAATAGAAAAATCAATGGGTTTAGTTACCGCTAAAGAAGTAGCAAAAGCAATAAAAGCTGATAAATATGGTTTTTTAGGAACTTTTTCAGGATGGTTACTGATGAAAGTTCTAAAAATATCGACGCTCAATAAGTTCTACGATAAAAACAAGCACTTGCAAGATGTAGCTTTTCTAAATGCTATTTTAGATGATTTAGAAATTAAATTTGAAATTCCAGAAGAAGACTTTAAACGTTTACCTAAAGACGGCGCTTACATTACCATTTCAAATCATCCCTTGGGCGGAATTGACGGGGCTTTACTTTTAAAATTAATGATCGAAAGAGAACCTAATTTCAAAATAATAGCTAATTTTCTTTTGCACAGAATAGCACCTATTAAAAAGTATATAATGCCCGTAAATCCATTTGAAAATCACAAAGATGCCAAATCGAGTGTTATTGGAATTAAAGAGACATTATTACATTTAAAGGAAGGAAAACCACTTGGAATGTTTCCTGCAGGGGAAGTTTCAACCTATAAAGATGGGAAATTAGTAGTTGATAAACCATGGGAGGTGGGCGCTATAAAAGTAATTCGAAAAGCGCAAGTACCGGTAGTTCCAATTTACTTTCATGCTAAAAATAGTCGATTATTTTACTTTTTATCAAAAATTGGAGACACCCTTCGCACCGCTAAATTACCTTCCGAAGTATTTTCTCAAAAAGAAAGAGTAATAAAAGTTCGAATTGGAAAACCAATTTCTGTAAAAGAGCAAAATGAATATGAAACCATTGATGAATATTCAAAGTTCTTGCGTAAAAAAACCTACATGCTTTCCAAGCCATTTGTAAAAGAAAAGCCATTCTTATCGACTCCAAAAATTAAACTTCCTAAAAAAGGACCAAAAACTATTGTTACTGGAGCTTTGGTTGAAAATATGATTCAAGAGGTTGATGCATTAAGAGCCACAGATTGCCGTTTGCTGCAAAGTAAAAATTACGAGGTGTTTTTTGCTCAGGCAGATAAAATTCCAAATGTTTTGCATGAATTGGGGCGATTGCGCGAAATTACTTTTCGGGAAGTGGGTGAAGGAACCAACGAATCGACCGATATTGATAAATTTGATAAATATTACCACCACATGTTTTTGTGGGATGACGATGCTAAGAAAGTAGCTGGAGCTTATAGAATGGGATTGGGATCTGAAATTTATCCAAAGTATGGGATGGATGGTTTTTATTTGAATGAGCTTTTCCGTTTTGAGCCTGAATTACACGATATGATGTCTAAATCTATCGAAATGGGACGTGCTTTTATTATTAAAGAATACCAACAAAAGCCAATGCCACTTTTCCTACTTTGGAAAGGAATTATTCATACTACTTTGCGATTTCCAGAGCATAAATTTTTACTTGGAGGCGTGAGTATAAGCAATCAATTTTCAGAATTTTCTAAATCATTGATGATAGAATTTATGAAATCTAATTTCTATGACCCTTATATTGCGCAGTACATTCACCCTAAAAAGGCATTCAAAGTTAAACTTAAAGATGCCGATAAAGATTTTGTTTTCAATGAAGCGGAATCCGATTTGAATAAGTTTGACAAAATTATTGACGAATTAGAACCGGGTACATTACGTCTTCCAGTATTGATTAAAAAATACATCAAGCAAAACGCACGAGTGGTTGCCTTTAACGTCGATCCATTATTCAACGATGCAGTCGATGGGTTGATGTACATTAGGATTTCAGACATTCCTGACAGCACTGTTAAACCTGTTATGGAGGAGTTTCAAGCGGAATTAGAACGAAAATTATCTGAAAAAGGGGATTTATAAAAACAAAAAAAGCGACAAATATGTCGCTTTTTTTATTACTATTTAATTGGTTTTTTCTTTGATTAACTTCTTATATTTTTCCCAAGCTGTTGATGAAATAGTAGCTTGCTTTTTATATTTTTTCCCTTTTAAATAGTCCAAAATATATTTAGCACGTTCTTCCGATTCAGGATGGGAAGAAACCCAATACAAGCTATCATATAAATCTTTTTGTTGTGCCAATTCAAACATGAAATCGGCAAAAGGTTCCGGGTTAATATTGGCGTTAAGCAAATAATCAACACTGGTCATATCGGCCTCTTTTTCCAAAGTTCGGTCATAGGCAGAAGAGGAAAGTGATTTTAAAATTTCTTTAATCACGACGCTTCCTTTTCCTCCTGTACTAGCTGAAAGCAATACCGACAAACCAATTTCTTTAGATAACTTTTTCATGACATGATTGTTTTCAATGTGAGCAATTTCATGACCTAACACCCCTTGTAAAGCTTCTTGATTTTTACATTCGGTGATTAATCCGGTGAAAACTACTAAGTGATTATTTGGAAGAGCAAAAGCATTAATATCGTCTTTTTCAACAATATGAACTTTTAAGGAATCTCTTTCTATTTTATTGTTTTTACAAATAGGCTCTAATAATTTATCCAATGTTTTACTAATAGAGTCATTGGTAATTACCTTTTCAGTAGATGAAATTTCATCCCAAATTAAGTCGCCAATTTTATTTTCTGAGGAACTACGAATTTGTTTTACATGAAATTCATTAACCCAATCAATTTGTGAAAGGCCATAAAAAAGTCCGAAGAAAGCGATTATAATTAGAAGTCCTGGGAGTATGATTTTCTTTACCATTATGATCTACAGATTAAATTAGTTACATTTCCAAAAAAGAAAACTTCAACATGTTTTCCTTTTCTTGTTTGAACTGCACAGTATATTGTTGAAATAATTTCTAAAATATTAAAAACAATCACTGTAAATAAATAGCCAAAATAATAATTTGTCGCTTTTTCTTCTGTAAAAAGAATAGAAACGGTCCACCAAAAGCTGTAACTATTTGCGAAAAGCAATACTATTTGCGATAGCAAGGCTTGGGTACAATGCCACCTCACAAAGAAGGTGCTTTTTCGATTTCCAATATAGAAAAATAAAGTCGCCAACAGATTGATGATAGGCAATGGCAATCCAGCAATTACAGCTACTAAAGACATTAAATAACTATTGCTAGCCTTTTCCCTTTCGTGCTCCGTTGGTTTATAAGTAAAAGTGGTTTCTTGTGTCATAATTCTTTATAAATGTTCCATATCCAGTTGAGAACAACTAGAATAATTAGTGGAATAGCTATTTTTTTTTGTTTTAATAAGACCTCCATTTTGTTATAGGCCAAATAAAAAGATTGTTTTTTTGTTGCTAAATCAAAACTTATCCAAAAAGGCAAAACTAATAGTGCAATACTAACAATTATTCCGAAGGGATTAAATAAAAAAGAACCTATCATATCGCCGCTATATAGCGCTTGAACCGCTCGAGTTGTACCACAAGATGGGCAAGGATGACCAATCGCATTCTTAATCATACAAACGGACATTTGACCGTCTTCAGAATAATAAGTAGTAAATAATAAATAGAGATATCCTGAAAAACAAGCTATTAATACAATAAGGTATAACTTGTTTTTAGACATTTTTAGTATAAGGTATTTTGGAAAATTTCCATATTTTTTTCACGAGCCGCACTCATAATAGAAAACCAATCTACAATGGCCCAAATTCCAAAACCACCACAAGTGATTAATTTTAAAACACCCATTCCTGTATCTCCAAGCATAAATCTATCAATTCCTAACTGCCCTGCAGTTAATGAAACGATCATAATTGTATCTGGGTTTTTGAATTGCATTTCTAAAACTAAATGCCATTTTTCATCGTCCAGTGTGTTTAATTTCTCTCTAACTGCCAATAGATGATAGCTTTCAAAATACTTAGCGTTGCTGATCATAAATAGGTCTACTTTATGTGATTCCATAGATTTTGGTTTAGATTTAATGTTGCTAATGTATTAAATAAATAGTAACAATGGTTGCATTTTATGACATTATGGTAGATTTTTATAATACTTCTCCTTAATTTTTTCAACAATTACTTGGGCTAACTTTTCATGGCTTTCAATGGTCCACCCTGCAATGTGTGGTGTTAAAATAACATTTTTTGCCTGAAGTAAATAGGTAAATGCCGCCGGTTTTTCGGAGTCCAAAAACAAGTTTTCGAAGGATAATTTTTCATATTCCAAAACATCCAAAGCTGCTCCTAAAACTTTCCCAGATTGCAACCCTTTGACTAAATCATCCGTCACCACCGAATTTCCCCTGGCTGTATTGATGAACCAAAATGGTTTTGCGCAAGAGTTTATAAATGCCGAATTGATCATTTTGTTTGTGGAGGAGTTCCACGGGGTGTGCAAACTAATTACATCCGATTTTTCTTGTAATTCTGCTAAAGAAACGGGTTTGGCATTAGCATCACCTATATTTTCCAAGATATCGTAAAAAAGTACTTCTACATCAAAACCACGAAGTTTCTTAGCAAAAGATTTACCCATATTTCCGTACCCAATTATGCCAACAGTTTTTCCATCCAATTCATGCCCTCGATTCCCTTCCCGATTCCAATGTCCGTTTTTTATTTCAGAATCGGCCTGGTTGAGGTTATTGAAAATTGACAACAACATTCCAAGCGCATGTTCCCCAACAGCGTTTTTATTTCCTTCGGGAGCAGCAATTAAAGTTATGTTTTTAGAAATCGCATAGTCACAATCGATACTTTCTAAACCTGCGCCAACTCTAGCTATGAATTTTAAATTAGTTGCTTTATCAAGAAAAGTTTGGTCTATTTTAAATCTGCTGCGAATAACAATTCCCTGGTAATCCTGAATTTTATCTTCAATTTCTTCCTTTGTGGAGGTGAAATCTTCGTGGTTAGTAAACCCCAATTCTTCTAATTGTTCCCATAAAATTCGATGATTGCTGTCGATATGAAGTATTTTAATATTCGAAAAAGACATAACTTAATTTTTGAGTGTTAAAGATACTTTTTTTTATGGAATATTAATTCCTGAAATAAAATTCGATTTTAGAAATCTTAACATAAATTTTCAACCCAATCCCGCATCTTAGTTTAAATTTGTTTAAAAAATAAAACGATGCAAAACTTTGAATTATACAACCCTACCAATTTAGTTTTTGGAAAAGGGCAAATTGAAAAATTAGGAACATTGGTTCCTAAAAATGCCAAAATATTATTGGCTTACGGCGGAGGCAGCATTTTTAAAAACGGGGTTTACGACCAAGTTAAATTGGCTTTAAATGGTTTTGAAATCATTGAATTTGGTGGAATTGAACCCAATCCACATTTTGAAACTTTAGTGAAAGCAATTGAAGTTGTAAAAGAAAAAAACATCGATTTCATTCTTGCTGTAGGCGGAGGATCAGTGATTGACGGAGTGAAATTTATTTCGGGAGCAACCCATTTTGAAGGGGATCCAATGGAAATTCTAAAAAAAAGAATCCTTATTAAAGAAGGGTCAAAAGTGATACCATTTGGAACCGTTTTGACCTTGCCAGCAACAGGAAGCGAAATGAATTCAGGCTCGGTGGTGACCATTAATGCAACTCAAGAAAAGTTAGCTTTTGGTGGAAGTGCCTTATTCCCAAAATTTTCTATTTGCGATCCAACCGTTATTACTTCATTGCCAGAAAGACAAATTCAAAACGGAATTATTGATGCTTTTACCCATGTTATGGAGCAATATTTAACCTATCCTCATGAGGGTTATTTACAAGACCGAATAGCGGAAGGAATTTTACAAACGCTAATTGAAATTGGCCCAAAAGTAGTCAAAAATCCTTCTGATTATGCTTTAGCTTCTAATTATATGTGGTGTTGTACTATGGCGCTAAATGGCTTAATTCAAAAAGGGGTTCCATCTGATTGGGCCACGCACATGATAGGTCACGAATTAACTGCATTATATAGTATAGACCACGCAAGAACGTTAGCAATTATTGCCCCAAATTTGTATAAAGTAATGTTCGAAACTAAGAAACAAAAATTAGCACAATACGGAAAAAGAATTTTTGGTTTAATTGGTTCAGACGATGAAATTGCTACAAAAGCGATTGATAAAACAACGGAATTTTTTCATACAATGGGAATGAAAACCAAATTGTCGGAATGCACAGATGATTATTCTAATACTGCTAACTTCATTGCCAATAGATTTCAAGAAAGAGGATGGGTTAGTTTAGGTGAAAAACAGAATATCACTATAGAAAAAGTACGTAAAATATTGGAAATGAGTTATTAATACGAGGATTTTAATTATAAAAAAGGCGTTCTTAAATTTACATTTAGAACGCCTATTAATTAAAAAACAACCAAAAAATTAAACTAATTTTAATAATATGAATCAATGTGCACACTTGATTTATACTTAGTAACGCAAAATGCTTCTCGCTATTGTATTGAATATCATAATTATAAGTTAAACTTATTTTAAGTAAATTTGGGTTAATGTTCCGATAATTCAAATTTTAGCAATATTAAATCAATTTTCAGTACTTTTGAATCAAAATTTTTAGAAGCTAATCCTGCTATTCGCTGTATCCAAGCTAAAAAGCTTGGGATGCCGCTGCTATCAGGGCTAAAATAAATAAAATGACAGATCAACCAAAATTTGCAGTAATAGGAGGAGGTAGTTGGGCAACCGCAATAGCCAAAATGCTATGTGTGAATTTACCAGAAATTGCTTGGTACATGAGAAACGAAGATGCAATTGAGCATATTAAAACGCATTTTCATAATCCAAACTATTTAAGTTCCGTAGAATTTCATGTCGAAAAATTACGATTAACCAATGATATTAATGAAGCCGTTGCCTATGCTGATTATATCATTTTTTCAATCCCTTCCGCTTTTTTAAATGACGAATTAAAGAATTTAACCGAGAGTTTGATAGGCAAAATTATATTTTCCGCTATTAAAGGAATTGTGCCGGAAACAAGTTTAATAGTAGGCGAGCATTTCAATAAAACGTTTGACATTCCTTTCGACAATATTGGTGTAATTACTGGACCTTGTCATGCAGAAGAAGTTGCTTTGGAAAGATTATCCTATTTAACAATTGCTTGTGGCGATTCTAAAAAAGCTAAAGTAGTAGCAAAATATTTAAGTAGCGATTATATCAAAACTAAAATTAGTGATGACATTATTGGAACCGAATATGCGGCAATGCTAAAAAATATTTATGCAATTGCAGCTGGAATGGCTCACGGGTTGGGTTATGGCGATAATTTCCAATCGGTTTTAATGAGCAATGGAATTCGCGAAATGAAGAAATTCATTCGTAAAGTCCACAAAATGAAACGTAATATTAATGACTCTGCTTATTTAGGAGATTTATTAGTGACCGGATATTCGGTATTTTCAAGAAATAGGATGTTTGGAAACATGATCGGAAAGGGCTACACCGTAAAATCAGCAATGATGGAAATGAGTATGGTTTCTGAAGGGTATTATGCTACAAAAAGTGCTTGGCAATTGAACCAAACTTACGGAGCAAAAACACCAATTATCGATGCTGTTTACGATATTTTATACCAAGGAAAAGACGCAAAAAAAGTATTCAAAAAACTAACAGAAAAATTAGATTAGTAATGACTGAAAAATTGAAATATCAGATTAAAATCGGTCTTATTTGGAGTTTTTTCTGTAATTTAATTATTACGTTAGGAACATTCGCTTGGGATAAAAAAGTAAATTCCGAAGAACTATTTACTCCATATTATTTTTTCAGATTCCTAATTTTTGTATTAATTGGGGTTTTTATCGTCGGTAATTCAAGTTGGAAATCAAAAATAAAAACACAAAGCAAATAATAAATATTATCTCACAATTACTCCATCAACAAATAAAATAGGCACTTCTTCCACATTATTTTCTGAAATGGAATTCGCGGTGAAGGTGAATTTTTTGTCGTAAAGTGTATTTCCAATAAAAAAAGTAACCATAAATTCGTTATTGAGAGTGGTTACACTTTTTTCTAGCATTTCGACTTTTACTACTGAAACAGCAGGAATTTCTACAAATGCGTGACGCAATAAAGAGGTTTTTTTCATTTCTCCATCAACAGTTCCAAAGGCTTTTGAAACCACCATTACACTATCAAGATTAAAATCGCTGTCGTTTACTAAATAGACAAACCACACTTTTTCCATAAAATCGTCGCTCCATTCTTGAACGGCAGCAACGAATACATTTTCTACTTCAGGAATTGTAATGTCTTTTTTCATTAGCAGAGGTGAGAGGATGGACGGAAAATATCTATTATCTGTTTTTTTAAATACTTGCCTTAAATTGCTCTAAGAAACGAACGTCATTTTCGTAAAACATTCTGATATCGCCTATTTGGTAAAGCAACATTGCGATTCTTTCTACTCCCATTCCAAAGGCAAAACCATTGAATTCATTGGTGTCAATGCCGCAATTTTTAAGTACGTTTGGATCTACCATTCCGCAACCTCCAATTTCTAACCAACCGGTTCCTTTTGTAATTCGGTAATCAGTTTCAGTTTTCAAGCCCCAATAAATATCAATTTCAGCACTTGGTTCTGTAAAAGGAAAATAGGACGGACGCAAGCGGATTTTTGATTTGCCAAACATTTCTTTGGTAAAATAAAGAAGCGTTTGTTTTAAATCGGCAAACGAAACGTCTTTGTCAATATAAAGACCTTCTACTTGGTGAAAAATGCAATGAGAGCGTGATGAAACGGCTTCATTTCTAAATACTCTACCTGGCGATATAGTTCGAATTGGCGGTTTATTGTTTTCCATGTAACGAACTTGCACTGACGAAGTGTGAGTTCGCAATAAAATATCGGGATTGGTTTGAATAAAAAACGTGTCTTGCATGTCACGAGCCGGATGGTATTCTGGTAAGTTCAATGCGGTGAAATTATGCCAATCGTCTTCAATTTCTGGCCCCTCAGAAACGTTGAAACCGATGGTAGAAAAGATGTCGATTATTTGGTTTTTTACTATTGAAATAGGGTGACGAGAGCCAATAACTAAAGGTTCAGCAGGACGCGTTAAATCGCCATAAACACCTTTAATTTCAACTTTACTTTCAATCGCTTCTTGTATGGTTTTAATCTTTTCTTCGGCGGTAGTTTTAAGCAAATTGATTACTTGACCAAACTCTTTTTTCTGATCGTTTGGCACCAATTTAAATTCCGCAAAAAAGTCGTTTAAAAGTCCTTTTTTACCTAAGAATTTGATGCGAAAAGCTTCTAATTCGGCAGCGTCTTGAGTTTGAAAAGCTTGTGCTTCGCCAATATATTCTTTGATTTTATCAGTCATTTCCGTACAATAGTTGAAGTGCAAATTTAATTAAAAAGTTGTAAGTTATAGGTTGTATGGTATAAGTTTTTCAAGTAAATCGACCATCTTTAATCAATATATTCTTTTTCGAGAAAATAATTCACAATCGCTTCCTTCATTAATACAGATTGTTCACCTGCTTTTAACGGAGGTAATTCCTCTTTAACGATATAATGAGGCCAACCTTCTGCATCTACATAATCGAATTCATAAAACCCATAAGGTTCTAATAATCGGCAAATGGCAATGTGCATAAGGTTTAATTTCTCGTCTTTTTTATAGGATTCATGAATTTTTCCCAGCTCTTGAACCCCGATTAAATAGATGATGGCATCCAAATCTAAATTTTCACCTTGTGAAAATTGATCTGAAAGCAGGGACACCAAATTTTCCCAGCGCTCTTTGAGTTGAATATCTCTTGACATTTAATTTAGGATTTAAAATCTGAATTTATTTCGGCAAATATACCAACATATTTCTTTTATATTTGTTCATTATTCTATTCTCTTTATTCTTTTTACATGAGTTATTTAGATATTTTTCTCGGCGGATTATTAATATACGGATTTGTTCGAGGTTTTTGGAATGGGTTTTTCATTGAATTAGCCTCTTTTGTTTCTCTATTAGTTGGAATTTATGTTGCTATAAAATTCTCGTATTTAATGAAATCAATTGTAGCAAGTCATGTTACATGGAACCCTAAAACCATTCAAATGGTAGCTTTTATCATCACTTTTATTTTGGTCGTAATTGGAATTTCATTATTGGCAAAATTTCTTACCAAAATGGCCTATTTGGCGAGCTTGGGGATTGTAAATAAAGTAATGGGAAGCGTTTTCGGACTTTTTAAAATGATTTTAATACTTAGTGTACTTTTAAGCTTTTTTCAAAAAATTAATTTTGATTATGCTTTTGCAAATAAATCGACGATTGAAAACTCCTATTTTTTCAATCCGATAAAGAAAACAGCTGAAATAATTTACCCTTCAATTGAAGAATGGTATAAGGAAATTAAGGTAAAAACTATTTAATAATTCTTACTTCAATCTCTTAATTGCGCTATTTTCAATCCATCCTTCATTACCATCGGTAAGTTGGATTTTGTTCCAATTGTCAAGTGTTTCTATGATATAAACCTTGGTTCCTTCGTGCAACATAAAAGCATCCGCAGCGCCAACTTTAGGTTCGCTTTTCACCGATACTACTTCAGAAAATACAATTGCCGGTTGGTCGTTATTGAATTGATTTTTTTCAAAAATAGCGGAAGAAACACTCACCAATAATAGCAATAGTACAACAAACATTCCCACAAAAAATAATCTTTTAGAAACCGTAATTTGTGAAAAATAATAACCCACAAAAAACAATAAAAACACAATTGATAAACCAACGGTTATTCCACCCCAAGTATTGTAGTGAAACGTGTTGGTAAAATCTTGAATTACCCTATTAAACCCAACTTTTTCTACCGTTTTGATATCGTCAATTTGAAGTTTTTGAGCAAATTTTAAGTTGTTTTGAATTTCAATATCATCAGGATTAAGCAATAATGCTTTTTCATAATTGTAAATTGAAGGTGCCACTTTATTCAATTTATAATAGCAATTTCCTAAATTAAAGTATAATTCTGCCGATTGTTTTTTTGCTGACAATTCTGTTTCGTAAGCTTTAATTGCTTCTTGGCATTTTCCATTTTGATACAATGCATTTCCATTTTCAAAGCCTTTTTGAGCAAAGAAAACGTGTGATGTAAGTAGTATGATATATAGTAAGTTCTTCATTTTATTTTATTGCAAAAATTTAAACTATTTGTTTTTCTAATTCAGAAATAATCGCCACTGCTTTATCGTAATCTTGTTTAATTGCATTACTTGTTGAAGGCGCATATCTTGCAAATTCACAGTTTTCCGTAAGATTAATAAATGCCGATATTGATTCAGGTTTGGCTTTTCTTTCCAATAAAATTTCACTGATTTTTTCCTTACTCATTTCAGAAGTTTCAAGGTTGATTTTGGCTTTCAAGAAATTGTGCATCGCTTTTTCTAAAGCAATATAAAACGGCTCTTTATTGCCAATTTCTTTTTGTGCTTCCGATAGATATTTTTTAGCTAGTTTATTTGATAATTTTATTTTGTTACCCACAACATCACCATCAATAGCTTCTTTTTTCTTCTTGAAAATAACAATTACTGGAATGCAGAATAAAGGAAAAAAAGTCAATAAATAAAACAATGTCGAACCATAAAAATCACTTTGATTCATGGAAGTCAAATCTGTTTTGAGTTTGATAAATTTAAACTGCGCTGAACTTAAAACTGCCGCCTTTTTTGTGTCAGATGTTGCCGCAACCGAATTATCAGCTGCGTTTGGACCTTCTAAAACATTGATCATAATTTCAGGAGAAGTGACCATTTTATAGCTTTGTGAACCCAAATCAAAATAGGTAAACGTCATCGGTTTTATTGGATATTTTCCTTTGTATTGAGGGATAATGGCATATTTATCCGAAATTCTTCCTGTCATTCCTGAAAGCGGCGTTGAAACTTGTTCGCTGTGAACTGGATCATACATTTCTAATGCTGTTGGCACAATTGGTTTAGGTAAATTAAATAATTTTAAGTTTCCTGTTCCTGAAACACTCACCTCTATATCTAGGCTTTCTCCAGATTTAATATTTGTTTTTGATGGAATAACTTTAAACGCAAATCGACCAACGGCACCAGAAAAATCTACTGGTTTTCCAGCTTCTGGAAGTGATTTAACGTTAATTGTTTTTGCTCCCGCAGAAACCCGTTTGTGGTCTTCAACTAAAAGCACTTGACCAAAAATATTTCTGCGGTTCGATGGCAATTGAACATCAACATCCAATGATAAGGGTTCAATCACCAATTTTCCTGATTTTTGAGGATACAATACTGTTTTTCGTAATGTTACAAAACGATATTTTTCACCTTTATATCGGCCTTCTTCCGCAACTAATTGCTTGATATCTATATTCTGACTCCAGAAATCATTGTATTTTGGTTTGTCTAATTCTCTCCAATTGGTAATTCCAATATTGTAACTAAAGTAGATTTTATAAACTACCGTAATTGGTTCATTTAGATAGGGATTTGTTTTTGAAATTTCCGCCACTAAATGCAACGATTGGTCGGCTGTTACCTGGGTGTCATTTGGATCTCTTGGCTGTTCCACCGCAGCAGTTACTATAATTTTAATTGGGGATGTTTTATAAATTTGCCCTCGAATGTCAATGGAAGCTTGACGAATAACTAGTGTTCCTTTTTGCATAGGCAATAAGAAATAGGAATACGTTTTATTGAATGAACTTTTTCCATTTATCCATGATTGGCTCACCTGTTGGCTGGGTCCAGCAACAATTTTAAACCCTTCAAAATTAGGGGGTGTAAAGTTATCGCCATCATCATTCATTGTGAAATCTATACGAAGTCTTTCGTTCAATCCAAGAGTTTGTTTGCTGACTTTAGCCTCAAATTGCACTTGAGCTATCATCGCTTGAAAACTTAAGAATAATAGAATAAAATATCTTTTCATTACTTGTTTAATCGTTTACTTTATTTTGATAAATTACCAATCTTTTTCTGTTTGAATTGGTTTGCCCTTCACTTTTTTGGCATTTACTTTATCTTGAATTTTCTTTTCTTCATTATTTACAGCGTCTAATAAATTTTGAACGCGTTCTTTTTG
>CALPMA020000053.1 GCA_943324545.2 Chitinophaga pinensis | reverse complement strand
TATCTACGGTTCCAATTTAGCTTCTTTTTGTGTGGAGAAATTTGGAACAGAAAGAATGGTAGGGCTTAAAAGCGAAGAGGTAAATGCCAGATTACAACAATTCAAATCATTAACACAATTTGACATAGAAATACAATAAATTTATGCCTCGAAATTTCGGGGCTTTTTTTATTTTTACCTAACTACAATACAACAACAACTACAATGAGTGACGCATTACAACATGAATGTGGAATAGCATTTTTAAGACTTTTAAAACCACTTGAATTTTACAAGGAGAAATACGGGACTGCTTTTTATGGCATTCAAAAAATGTATCTCTTAATGGAAAAACAGCACAATCGTGGTCAAGACGGCGCTGGTTTTGCAAGTATAAAATTAGATATGGAACCTGGTGAAAGATACATCAGTAGGGTTCGATCGAATGATCCTCAAGCGATTCAAGATGTGTTTTCTCAAATCAATGATCGCATCAACGATGAAATGGCATCTCATCCCGAATATGCCGATAATGTAGCGCTTCAAAAAAAGAACATCCCCTACATTGGAGAAGTATTTTTAGGACACGTACGCTACGGAACTTTTGGAAAAAACAGCATCGAAAGTGTTCACCCCTTTTTACGTCAGAATAACTGGATGCATCGTAATCTAATTGTAGCGGGTAACTTCAACATGACCAATGTTAAGGAGCTTTTTTCTAGCTTGATTGAATTAGGTCAACACCCAAAAGAGATGGCGGATACCGTAACAATAATGGAAAAAATTGGACATTTCCTGGATGATGAAGTGACCGATTTGTATCTCGAATGTAAAAATAATGGCTTGTCTAAAAGAGAAGCTTCACCGGTAATTGCTGAAAAATTAGAAATTTCTAAAATCCTTCGTCGCGCCTCTAAAGGCTGGGATGGCGGATACGCAATGGCTGGGCTTTTAGGTCACGGCGATGCATTTGTATTTAGAGATCCTGCAGGAATTCGTCCAGCCTATTTTTACCAAGACGATGAAATTGTAGTAGTAGCTTCTGAACGTCCTGTAATTCAAACTGTTTTTAATGTTGACTTTGATAAAGTTCAAGAATTGCAACCCGGAAATGCCTTAATTATCAAGAAAAACGGAAAGGTAACGGAAGAAGAAATCATAACGCCTACTGTGAAAAAAGCGTGTTCTTTTGAACGAATTTACTTCTCAAGAGGAAGTGATGCTGAAATCTATCAAGAACGTAAAAACCTTGGAAAATTAATTTTACCAGCGGTTTTAGATGCCATCGATAATGATACCGACAACACCGTTTTTTCATATATTCCAAATACAGCTGAAACTTCATTTTACGGAATTGTTGAAGCGGCTCAAGATTTTTTAAATCAAAGGAAAAATAATTTTATTTTAGAAAACAGAAATGCGCTTACAAAAGAGAGCTTACAAGAATTACTGTCTGTAAAAATCAGAACGGAGAAAGTAGCTATAAAAGATGCTAAACTTAGAACATTTATTACCGAAGATAGTAGTCGAAACGATCTGGTAGCGCATATATATGACGTAACTTACGGTGTAATTAAACCTACAGATAATTTGGTAATAATCGACGACAGTATTGTTCGAGGAACTACCTTAAAGTTGAGCATTATCAAAATGATGGACCGTTTAAATCCTAAAAGCATTGTGGTTGTTTCTGCTGCACCACAAATTAGATATCCTGATTGTTATGGAATTGATATGGCAAAACTAGAAGGGTTAATTGCTTTTCAAGCGGCATTGGAATTATTAAAAGAAAGAAATTTATACGGAATTGTGGATTCGGTTTATGAAAAATGTAAAGCGCAAGAAAACCTAAATGACAGTGAAGTTGTGAACTTTGTTACCGAAATTTATGCCCCATTTAAACCACAAGAAATATCAGATAAAATTGCTGAAATGCTAAAAGATTCTTCTGTAAAAGCCGAAGTAAAAATCATTTTCCAAACCGTAGAAAACTTACATATCGCTTGTCCTAAAAATCTTGGTGATTGGTATTTTACTGGTGATTATCCTACGCCAGGAGGAAACCGAGTAGTAAATCGCGCCTTTATGAATTTCTATGAAGGCAAAGACGCAAGAGCCTATTAATACAATTATAAGAAATAAAAAAAGGGCTAAATAATAGCCCTTTTTTTATTTTATGTCAGAAATATTATTTCTCTAAAGCATATCTTCTAGAAACTTCTACCCAGTTAATTACATTAAAAAAAGCTTCAATATAATCTGGTCTTCTGTTTTGATAGTTCAAATAATAAGCATGCTCCCAAACGTCCATTCCTAAAATTGGTGTTCCACCGCAACCCACACCAGGCATCAATGTATTGTCTTGATTTGGAGTTCCGCAAACGTCTAATTTTCCGCCTTTATGAACGCAAAGCCAAGCCCATCCTGAACCAAATTGAGTTGCACCCGCTTTAGCAAATTTAGCTTTAAACTCTTCAAAAGTTCCAAAAGCACTTTCAATAGCTGCTAATAAATCGCCCGTTGGAAGTCCGCCACCATTTGGAGACATCACCGTCCAAAACAAATTATGATTGTAAAAACCACCGCCATTATTACGAACAGCACCGTTTTTCATATCAAGATTGATCAATATATTTTCAATCGTTTTACCTTCCAAATCTGTTCCAGCAATTGCCACGTTCAAATTGGTAGTGTAAGCATTATGATGTTTCGAATGGTGAATTTCCATCGTGCGAGCATCAATATGAGGTTCCAAAGCGTCATACGCGTAAGGTAATTGTGGTAATTCAAATGCCATAATAGTATAGTTTATATGTTAATTATATTGAATTCAAAAATAAACAATTAACTTTGGAAATGAAAATTCTAAATTGTTATTTTCTATCAAATAAATTTATAGTGCAATTTCCATTGTTAAGAATGGAGTAATTTGGAGCTTATTCCTGCTTTCATTCCTATCCACGCAAAAAAGCTTGGGATTTTCCCTTCAATCAGGGCTAGGGCATTTGGGAAATAACGGAATTTTTTATTAAACCAGAAATCTAAATTCTATATGCAAAGACCATCATTTTCAATATACGACGCATCGGCAGGATCCGGTAAAACCTATGCGCTGGTGAAAGAATATCTGAAAATAATTTTGGTTGCCAAGAAAAATGATGCCTATAGAAACATTCTTGCCATAACATTTACCAATAAAGCGGTTCACGAAATGAAAAGCCGAATTGTAGGAAATCTATTAGAATTTGCAAAAGATAATCCCAATCCAAAAGCGGCTGATTTAATGCACGTTTTGTCAGGAGAAATTAAACTTTCGGTTTCTGAAATCCAAATTAAATCCAAACAAATCATAAAGCATATTATTCATAATTATGCCGCTTTTGATATTTCAACCATTGATAAATTCACTCACAAAGTAATTCGTGCTTTTGCCCACGATTTAAATTTGCCAATGACTTTTGAAGTGACTTTGGACACTGAAAATCTTTTAACAGAAGCCGTTGATGCTATAATCGCGCAAGCTGGAGAAGATGATATATTGACTAATTTACTCATCGATTTCACCATGCAAAAAACCGATGAAGATAAAAGTTGGGACATTTCTCGGGAAATTTTAGACACCGGACGCTTACTATTAAATGAAAATAATAGAGAAGAAATTACTCACTTCCAAGATAAATCCATCACTGAATTTATCGAAATTAAAAATAAAGTAGCCCAAGCTTGCAAAGTAATTGACAAGGAAAATTCTGAGTTGGCCAGAAGTTTGTTAGTGCTAATTGATGAAAAAGGAATCGATATCAAATCGTTTTCTGCGGGACATTTTCCAAATCATTTGAATACTATCACTTCTGAAAAATTCAATCCAAACAATAAAACGTACCATGAATTTGAAGATATAAAAATCAATAAAGCGGCGAAAGACAAATTAGATATAGAGGCAATAATTCCTGAACTCTTAAGTGTTTTGGATGCGATTTATACAAAATTTGAAAAAAGAGATTTCTACAATGCTTTCCTAAAAAACATTACGCCACTTTCATTATTAAATACCGTAAGTATCGAATTAGCAAAAATTCAGAAAGAGCAAAATGTACTTTCAATTGCTGAGTTTAATGCTATTATTTATAATGAAATTCAAAACCAACCTGCGCCGTTTATTTATGAACGATTGGGCGAGCGCTACCGACATTTTTTTATTGACGAATTTCAGGATACTTCCGAAATGCAATGGCAGAATTTAATTCCGCTTATAGATAATGCTACTTCAAGTGAAATTGAAGGAGAAAAAGGGACTTTGATGATAGTGGGTGATCCTAAACAATCAATTTACAGGTGGCGCGGAGGAAAAGCAGAGCAATTTATTGAATTGAGTAAAGGAAAAAATCCGTTCAATAATCCTGACAAACAAATATTTACATTAGATACCAATTACAGAAGTTATTCTCAGGTAATCGATTTTAATAATAAGTTGTTTTACTATCTATCGTCAGAATTTACCAATTTAGATTACCAAGATTTATACGAAAATCATAGTTGTCAAGAAGAAAACAGCAAAAAAGGAGGCTATGTAAATATATCATTTATTCCAAAATTGGAAAATTCTTCTGAAGAAGAGGACGCTTTGGATAAAATAGAATTGTATTTGCAAGAAACATTAAATACAATTGAAAAAGTTAAAAAAGAAGGTTTTGAATACCAAGAAATAGTTATTCTAACTCGAAAAAGAGCACAAGGAACTGCGGTTGCAAATTATCTAATTGAAAACAATATACCAATTATTTCCTCAGAAACGCTGATGATTCAAAACTCCTCTGAGGTTCAATTGATCATCAATGTTTTGAAATATTTAAACAATAGTTCTGATATTGAGGCCAAAGCTAGTTTCTTACTTTATATCGCAAATAAAGTTCAGAGAGGCTTAGCTGTTCATGATTTTATTGTTAAAGGAAAAGAAAAATCAAATGAAAAAGAATTTGAAGTATGGTTAACCCAATTTGATATTTCGCTTTCCTTTCAAGACATTAGAAAAAAGTCGTTGTATGAAGCGGTAGAAATTATTGTGAGTAAATTCTTATCAAAAAGCCATTCTTATGTTCAATATTTCATCGATATTGTTTTGGAACGTGACGTTAGAAACCAAGCCGGAATTGCTGATTTTTTAATCTATTGGAATAAAAATAAAGACAAATTCAGCATTCCATCACCTGAGGGAAAAAATTCAATTCGAATAATGACTATTCATAAGTCAAAAGGGTTAGAATTCCCAGTTGTAATTATCCCTTTTGCAGATGAAGATTATGCTCGTAAACCAAAAGATAAATTGTGGCTAGATGCAGAACTAGAAACATTTGGATTGCCTAAGGTATTAATAGATAATAGTAGTTCAGTTGAGTATTTTGGTGAGGATGCGGCAACTGTATTTCATGAAAAAAAACAAGAAGAATTATTAGATAACATCAATGTATTATATGTTGCATTAACTCGTGCTGAAGAGCAATTGTATATTATATCTCAATATTTAGACCCTAATAAAGAAGGGCAATATCCTTATAATACAGCTTCTTTTTTTATTAATTATTTAATTGCTATTGAAGTTTACAATCCAAGTACTTTAGAATATGAATTTGGAAACAGGATAAAATTATCAGAAACAATATCGGTAATAGATGAAACGAATACGATTCCAATTGTAAGTCAAGTATTGGATTTTAAAAACATCAAAATTGCTCAACGGGAAGCATTAATGTGGGGAACACATCAGCAAGAAGCAATAGAATACGGAAATATAATTCATGAAATATTATCATTTGTAAAAACCCGAACAGATATAGATTTAGCAATCATAAAAGCTATTGAAAATGGTTTAATTACTAGTAATCAAAAAGAGGTTGTTTCAAATAGCATTCAGGAAATAGTAAATAATAAAGAATTAGAAAGTTATTTTTGTAAAGGAAATAAAATCTTAAACGAACAAGCAATTATCCAAAAAGAAGGAAAAACAATCAAGCCAGACCGAATGGTTTTGACTAAAAATAATGAAGTTTACCTTTTGGATTACAAAACAGGAACCCACAATCAAAAGTATCAGTTACAACTGGAAAATTATCAAAATGCAATTGAAAAAATGGGCCTAAAAGTTACTAAAAAAACGTTAGTGTATATTGGAAAAGAAATTAACGTAGTAAATTTGTAAAAACTAAAAAATTAAAATAAAAAATGTACGGTAAAATTCAACAATTTCTTCAGACTGAATTAGCTACAATCGAAGAAAACGGGATCTTTAAAAAGGAGAGAATTATAACATCCACTCAAGGAGCAGAAATTACAGTTAATGGAGAAACGGTATTGAACTTTTGCGCTAATAATTATTTGGGATTGTCTTCGCATCCAGAAGTGGTTCAAGCTGCAAAAGACACTTTAGATTCTCACGGATTTGGAATGTCATCAGTGCGTTTTATTTGTGGAACCCAAGACATTCACAAAACATTGGAAAGAAAAATCGCTGAATTTTATGGAACCGAAGATACTATTTTATATGCTGCTGCATTTGATGCCAATGGTGGAGTTTTTGAACCTTTATTAGGAGAACAAGATTGTATCATCTCAGATAGTTTGAACCATGCTTCAATTATTGATGGTGTTCGATTGTGTAAAGCAGCACGATATCGCTATGAAAATAGCAATATGCTAGATTTGGACGCGCAATTAATAAAAGCAAATGAGGCCGGAACTCGATTTAAATTGATAGTTACCGATGGTGTTTTTTCGATGGATGGCGTTGTGGCTCCGTTAGATAAAATCTGTGATTTAGCTGATAAATATGATGCAATGGTAATGGTTGATGAGTGTCATGCTGCAGGATTTATTGGCGCAACAGGAAAGGGAACCCTTGAAGCAAAAGGAGTAATGGGTCGTGTAGACATAATTACAGGAACACTAGGAAAAGCTCTAGGGGGTGCGATGGGTGGTTATACAACTGCAAAAAAAGAAATTATCGAAATATTAAGACAGCGTTCTCGCCCTTATTTGTTTTCAAATTCATTAGCTCCAGCTATTGTTGGAGCATCAATCAAGGTATTTGAATTAATAGAAAAAGATACCTCATTGAGAGATAGATTAGAATCTAACACTAATTACTTCAAATCGGGAATTAAAAATGCTGGATTTGACATAATTGATGGCGATTCTGCAATAGTACCAGTTATGCTTTACGATGCAAAATTGGCTCAAATTATGGCTAATGAACTTCTAAAAAAGGGAATTTATGTTATTGGCTTCTTTTTTCCTGTAGTTCCAAAGGAAAAAGCAAGAATTAGAGTTCAATTATCTTCAGCCCACACTAAAGACCATCTAGACAAGGCTATAGCTGCTTTTATAGAGGTTGGAAAAGGTTTAAATGTGATTTAAATAAGTTAATAATTTCTTTTTTATAAGATTTTTAACAAATCCCTTTGTAATTAAATTATTACATATTACTTTTGCTGAAGATTAATTTTAATATAAAATAAATAAAATATGAAACATCTTAACAAATTAATTATTATTGTTATTCTTTTTGCTGGGTCATTTTCCCAAGCACAAGATGCAAACAACCCTTGGTCTTTGTCATTTGGAGCCAATGCAGTTGATACTAGAGTAAGTGCCGCTAAAAGCATACCAGGTCAACTTTCAAACTATTTTAACGTATCTGATAACTGGAACTATATTCCTTCATTATCGTATATTAATGTTACCAAATATGCTGGGGATAATTTCTCTTTAGGGTTTACAGGATCTATCAACAAAATGTCAAAATTTGTAAATAGAAATGTGGCTCAAGGAACATATAATGTTACAAATCCTGGAGATTTTAACTATTATGGATTTGATGTAGATATCAAATATAGTTTCATGAATATGCTAGGCAGCAAAAAATTTGATCCATCAGCTCACTTAGGTGGTGGTTATACTTTCTTAGGAGATGTAAGTGCTGGAACAATGAATGCTGGATTGGGTTTAACCTATTGGATGACTGATTTGGTAGGACTTTCTTTACAATCAACTTATAAGCATTCATTTGACGACCTTAGAGTTCCTGGTTCAGACGTACCTTCACACATGCAACATTTTGTAGGTATTATCTTTAAATTTGGAGGTAAAGATACTGATGGAGATGGTGTATATGATAGAGAAGATGCATGCCCAGAAGTTGCAGGTTTAAAACAATTTAAAGGATGTCCTGATACCGATGGAGACGGAATTGTTGATGCAAGTGACGCTTGTCCAGATGCTGCAGGAACCCTTGAAATGAATGGCTGTCCTGACACTGATGGTGATGGTGTAGCCGATAAAGATGATGCTTGTCCAGAAGTTGCTGGTTTAAAAGCTTTGAAAGGATGTCCTGATACAGACGGAGATGGAACAACAGATAAAGCAGATAAATGTCCAAACATTAAAGGACCTAAAGAAAACGCTGGATGTCCATGGCCTGACACTGATGGTGATTCAGTTTTAGATAAAGATGACAAATGTCCAACTGAAAAAGGAAGTGTTGCAAACAATGGTTGTCCAGAAATTTCTAACGCAGCTATAAATTCACTAGATGGATATGCTAAAACGATCTTGTTTAATACTGGAAAATCCTCTTTCCAAAAACAAACATTACCAGTATTAAAATCAATTACTGCTATTTTGAAAGAAAATCCATCAGCTAAATTTAATGTGTCGGGTCATACCGATTCTACAGGAAATGCTGCTTCAAACCTGGTTCTTTCTAATCAAAGAGCAAATGCTGTTAAAAACTACTTAGTATCTAATGGAGTAGCTGCAGATAGATTGTCAACTAATGGTTTTGGAGATACTCAACCAATTGGAGATAATAATACTGAAGCAGGAAAATCTAGCAACAGAAGAGTAGAAGTGAAATACGTTAAATAATTCACTTAAAAATATTTTTAAAACGCCTCGATAATCGGGGCGTTTTTTTTATATTTATAAAATGATAGAATCAAATTTTTTAGACAAAATAGCACAGGTAATTATTAAAGAATATTCCGATAATCTTTCTAATACTGTTGTGATTTTACCAAATAAAAGAGCTAAAATTTTTTTAATTGAAGCACTAAAAAATCAAATTCAAAACAATATTATTTGCCCTAAAATTATTAGCATTGAAGATTTTATTCAAGAAATTTCGACTATAAGATCAATAGATTCAATTGAACTAGTATTTGAATTTTATGAAGTGTATCTTCAATTAACTGACTTAAAAAGCCAGCAGTCATTTGATTTATTTGCAAATTGGGCAAAAATGTTATTGCAAGATTTCAATGAAATAGACAGGTATTTATTAGATCCAATTCATGTGCTTTCCTATCTAAAAGATATTGAAGACATAAAAAAATGGGGGATTGAGTTAGAAAATAAAACCAAATTACTTGAAAATTATATTGACTTTTGGAAGTTACTACCAAATTACTACTTAACTTTCTATAATCATTTGTTGCAAAAAGGAATTGGTTATCAAGGATTAATATATCGGGAAGCAGTAAATAAATTAAGTTTATTTTCTAAATCTGTTCCTGACACAAAATATATTTTTGCTGGCTTTAATGCTCTAAATGCTGCAGAAGAAAAAATAGTTCAAAGTTTATTATTATCCAATCAAGCAAAAATATATTGGGATATAGATCAAGCATTTTTTAACGACCCCTATCATGATGCAGGTTTATTTATTCGAAGATTCAAAGAAAAATGGTCTCATTTCAAGTCAAATCCATTTGAATGGATAGCGAATGATTTTTTGAATAATAAAAAGAATATAAATATTATTGGAACTCCAAAATCAATTGGACAAGCTAAAATTGCGGGAGGCATTATTGATCAATTGATTACTAATAATCCCACTATTTCATTGGACAAAGTTGCAGTTGTATTAGGTGATGAAAACATGCTTATACCACTACTTTATTCTCTTCCTTCAAGTGTAGAATCGCTAAATATCACTATGGGTTTTTCAAGTAAGAATAATCCAGCTCAAATATTAATCGCGAAGTTGTTTAAAATGCATACAGCTGCTTTGTCTAGAAATGGCAAGAACTATGTATTTTATTATAAAGATGTCCTTGGAATATTAACACACCCATTAATTGAACCTTATTCGAATACTAGTGAGTTAGTAAGTACTATAATTCAATACAATTATACCTTTATTTCGCATCAAAAAATGATTGAATTAAATCCAAATCCTAGTGATTTATTTCTTTTATTATTTGGAAAATGGGAAGAGGGATCTTTAAAAGTTCTTGGCGTTTTATCTCAATTATTGCAAACAATAAAAGGGAATTTAAGCAATGATAATGAAGAGGAAAAAATTACAAAAGCGTTCGTTTTTTCAATCTTTAAAGTAATAAATAAGTTAATAAGTTATTATACTAAATACAATCATATTAATACTATTGATACTCTTCATGCAATATATAAACAAGTAATTGACCTTGCGGAAGTTTCATTTGAAGGAGAACCATTAAACGGATTGCAAATTATGGGCGTTCTTGAAAGTCGCGTTTTAGACTTTGAAACAGTTATAATAACATCTTTGAACGAGGGAAAATTACCAGCAGGGAAATCGCAAAATTCCTTTATTCCTTATGATGTCAAGAGAGAGTTAGAACTTCCAACCTTCAAAGAAAAAGATGCCATTTATACCTATCATTTTTATCATTTGTTGCAACGAGCTAAAAACGTTTACCTGCTTTATAATACAGAAAGTGAAGGATTGGACGCAGGTGAAAAAAGTCGTTTTATAACCCAATTACAAGTTGAATATCAAGATTTTCATAATTTAATACCGGCAATTTACAATGCTGATCTTCCCGAAAAAACAAATCAGCCAATGGTGATACCCAAATCGGAATCGGTTATGATGCGTTTAAAAGAAATTGCCGAAAACGGCTTTTCACCAACCACTTTAACAAGTTATATTCGAAATCCAATTCAGTTTTATTTTCAAAGGATTTTAAAAATAAAAGAAGTTGAAGAAGTAGAGGAGAATATTGCTATAAATACTTTAGGAACGATAATTCATGAAACCTTAAAATCTTTATATGACCCATTAATAGGGAAATTTATTTCCGAAAGTGATATTATGAATTGTATAAAGCAAATCGATGCAGAAGTAATGAAACAATTCAAAATTGTATATAAAGAAGGTGAAATAAAAAAAGGAAGAAATTTATTAGCCTTTGAAGTTGCTAAACGAAATGTATATAATTTCTTGAAAGTGGAATTAGAGTCAATAGTTTCTGGCGATACTGTTAAAATAATCACTCTCGAAGAAAGATTTGAGCGTACTTTTGAGCATCCAAGTTTGCCTTTTCCAATAAAAATTGGTGGGTCGGTAGATAGAATTGAGTTGCGAAATGGAGTTCTACGAATTATAGATTATAAAACTGGAAAAGTTGACAAAGGGACGGTAACATTATCCACATGGACAGATCTTACAAAAGACATAGTAAACGAAAAAATTATTCAAGTTTTAGCCTATGCTTTTACCTATGAAAAATTAGCTTTAGAACAACCTTTGGAAGCTGGAATTATTTCCTTTAAAAATTTGAAATCTGGATTTTTGCCATTTACTTTTAAAGATGGAAAAGAACTAAATACAATCATAACTAGTGACACGATTAAACAGTACTTAGAACAAATTACTATTTTATTGGTTGAAATTTTTGACCAAAACATTCCGTTTGAAGAGAAAGTTTAGTTTTTTTTACTACAAAAGAATCATAATGTTATTTAATTTTTTTCAGAAAACTAACTATAACTTTTTCCAAATCCTTCTTATTTTCAACGTGACTCATATGACCATCTGGAAAAGTAATTAATTCGGCTTTAGTGTTTTCAATTTGATTTAAATTATCATTGTAAATTAATACCTCATCTTTTTGTCCTAGAATTAGTATTTTAGGAAAATCTGTTTCTTTCAAAATAAATTGCCTGTCTTTTCTAATCTTCATACCTTCTAAGGAAGCAATTATTCCTTGTAAAGGAGTTTTTAATGCCTCTAATTTTATATTTTCAATTTCATTTTTAAGACATTCACGGTTGTTTGCACTAAATAAATTTGCAATCGACATTCTAACAAAATTGATATAATTCTGTTTTACTGCTTTAATAGCACGATCCCGATTAATTTTTCGGTCATCGCTATCTTCCTTTGCCGTAGAATTTAATAATACAATTCCTTTTACCAATTTAGGATACAATTCAGCAAAAGCTAGAGCCACATATCCACCCATTGAATGCCCTATAAAAACTGCTTTCCTAATTCTAAGATGAGATAAAATTTCTTTTACAATTTCAGCATTTTCTTCCATAGAATGAATATAACCAAGACAATCCGTTTTTCCATGTCCTAATAAATCAATAGAAATAACACGATTTTTTTGAGCTAATAAAGGAGTTAAATCCCGCCACATCGTTTTATTTTCTAAAAAACCATGAAGTAAAACCACAACAGTTCCTTTTCCAATATCGGAATATGAAATTACAGTGTTTTTATAGATAATTTGTTTCAAAAGGGTTTAAACAAAATTATGCATTCATAATCGTTTCAATTTCTTCAATTTCAATTGGAATGTTCTGCATCAAATTAAAAGGATTACCTTTTTCTTGAATAACAA
Source organism: Chitinophaga pinensis (assembly GCA_943324545.2). Taxonomy (GTDB): domain Bacteria; phylum Bacteroidota; class Bacteroidia; order Flavobacteriales; family Flavobacteriaceae; genus Flavobacterium. Next base: position 1,284 of record CALPMA020000053.1, on the reverse strand, counting down.
CATTATCCTCCAATCGAATTCCGAAACCTTCGGCTGGGATATATATTCCTGGCTCAACTGTAAAAACCATATTGGCTTGCATCGGCTCAGTCAAAATACCATAATCATGAGTATCTAAGCCTAAATGGTGAGAAGTTCCATGCATAAAATATTTTTTATAAGCAGGCCAATCAGGGTTTTCATTTTGAACATCCGCTTTGTCAATTAAGCCCAAACCTAATAATTCAGAAGTCATTATTTTACCAACTTCTACATGATATTGTTTCCAAAGTGTTCCAGGAGTTAGCATTTTTGTCGCCTCATTTTTTACATTCAAAACAGCATTGTATACTGCTTTTTGCCTTTCAGAAAAAAGTCCAGAAACGGGAATCATTCGTGTCATATCACTTGAATAATTGGCGTATTCAGAAGCGACATCCAATAATATTAAATCACCAGCTTTACAGACTTGGTTATTTTCGATATAATGTAAAACGTTGGCGTTATTTCCCGATGCAATTATTGGAGTATAAGCAAATCCTTTTGATCTATTTCGAATAAATTCATGAATAAATTCAGCTTCAATCTCATATTCTGTTACATTTGGTTTCACAAATGACAATACTCTTCGAAACCCTTTTTCGGTAATATTACAAGCAGTTTGAATTAATTCGATTTCTTCTTTTTCCTTTACAGATCGAATACGCTGTAAAATTGGATTGCTTTTAGCAACAGCATGAGCTGGATAGTTACCTTTCCACCATTTTACAAAACGCGCTTCACGCGTTTCCGTTTCAACAGTTGCCCGATAATGCTCGTTGGTATTGATATATATAGTTTCGGCATGCGTCATTATTTCGAATAAAATTTTTTCGAAATCTTGAAGCCAGTAAACTGTTTTTATCCCTGAAACTTCAAATGCTCGGTCTTTAGAAAGTTTTTCGCCTTCCCATATCGCAATATGATCGTTGGTTTCTTTAAGGAATAAAATCTCTCTTTGGTGCTGGTAAGGGGCATCTGGAAATAGCAATAAAATACTCTCTTCTTGATCTACTCCAGATAAATAAAAGAGGTCACGGTGTTGTGCAAATGGCAAAGTGCTATCGGCAGAAACCGGGTAAATATCATTAGAATTAAAAACCGCCACACTTTTAGACTTCATCTGAGCCGTAAATTTCGAACGATTTTTTACAAATAAATTACTGTTAATTTGATGGTATTTCATAATGCAATAAATTAGATTACAAATCTAATCAATCCATTTGTAATATCTAGCACCTATTAAGTTAGGATTTTCATTTTCTA
>CALPMA020000052.1 GCA_943324545.2 Chitinophaga pinensis | reverse complement strand
GGAAATCGTTTAGGAGATAATGCTGATATGGCAATGATCGAATTAGTAGACTTTAACGAACTGTACAACGGTGGTAAAAAAGAAGTTAAAAAAGCAAAAAGCCGTAGAGGTGGAAAAGCTAAGAAATCAGAAGACACTTTAGAAGCAGCTCCAGCACCAGTAGCTGAAGTAGTTGCAGAAACTCCAGTAGTTGAAGCAGAAGTTGAAGCTCCAGTAGCAGAGGTTGAAGTTCCAGTAGCAGAGGTTGAAGTTGAAGCTCCAGTAGCAGAGGCAGAAGTTGAAGCTCCAGCAGCAGAAACAGAAGCTCCTGAAGCGGAAGAAAAAACAGAAGAATAATGATTTCATTATCAATAAATAGAAAAGGACATACTTTAATTAGTTTGTCCTTTTTTTTTGAACTTTTTTATCTGGCCTCTTCAACTAATCCAATTCCTGCTATTCATTGCGATCCTTAAAATGGCCACGCGCCTCACTTTTTTAAGGGATTTTCATTGCTATCAGGAGTAAAAGAAATTTTAGGCCTATCGATAAAATAATTTTTATAGCATCATATTTTGAATTAAATTTGTAACCACAACACAACAAAAAGAAAATGAAATACTCAAACAGAAAACCTGCAATTTTACTCCTTAGTGACGGAACTATTTTTCATGGAAAATCCATTGGTATTGAAGGAACTGCATTCGGAGAAGTTTGTTTTAATACTGGAATGACAGGGTACCAAGAAATTTTTACCGATCCCTCTTATTTTGGACAAATAATGGTAGCTACCAATCCTCATATTGGAAATTATGGTGTTCATAAAAACGAAGTCGATTCAGACGGAATAAAAATAGCAGGATTAGTTTGCAAGAATTTTAGTTTCAATTATTCAAGACCGGACGCATCGGAAAGCCTATATGACTATTTTGAAAAAGTAAATCTGGTTGCGATTTCTGATGTGGATACCAGAGCATTAGTAAGTTATATTCGTGATAATGGCGCCATGAACTCAGTAATATGTACTGACGGAACCTCAATAGAAGAACTAAAAGCTAAATTAGCCTTAGTTCCGGATATGAAAGGATTGGAATTGGCTTCTAAAGTTTCAACAAAAACCCCTTACTTCTTTGGAAATGAAAAGGCTACTTATAAAATTGCCGCTTTAGATTTAGGAATAAAAACCAATATCTTACGATGTCTTGAAGCAAGAGGTTGTTACATTAAAGTATTTCCTTACAACACCTCTTTTGAAGAATTAAAAGAGTTTAATCCTGATGGTTACTTCCTTTCTAACGGGCCTGGTGACCCAGATCCATTAAAAGAAGTTCAAGAAGTAACGCGACAAATTCTTAATACTGATACTCCTGTTTTTGGAATTTGTTTGGGGCATCAAATGATTGCATTAGCCAATGGAATTTCTACCTATAAAATGTTTAACGGTCACCGCGGAATTAATCACCCAGTGAAGAATATGATTACCAATAAAGGAGAAATCACCTCTCAAAATCATGGTTTTGCTGTGAATAAGGAAGAATTAGAAAATCATCCCGATTTTGAAATTACCCATTTACATTTAAATGACGGAACTGTAGCTGGTATGAAAATGATTTCTAAAAGCTGTTTTTCAGTTCAATACCATCCAGAAGCAAGCCCAGGTCCTCACGATGCTGCTTATTTATTTGATCAGTTTATCGATAATATAAAACTTTCGAATAACTAAAACGTTTGAGTTAATAACATTAATTAGTTTCAAATAAACATTACAATACTTGTAATATATTTGCATTATAATTTAGAAAATAACTAATAATAATAAATTTAAGATGAGCATAATTATCAAAATTCACTCAAGACAAATTTTCGATTCAAGAGGAAATCCTACTATTGAAGTAGATGTAATTACTGAAAATGGAGTTTTAGGAAGAGCAGCTGTTCCTTCTGGAGCATCAACAGGAAAATATGAAGCAGCGGAATTACGTGATGGTGGTAAAGCGTTCCTTGGAAAAGGCGTTTTAAAAGCAGTCGAAAATGTAAACACAAAAATTGCAGAAGAATTATTAGGAATTTCAGTTTTTGAACAAAATCTAATTGATCAAATCATGATCAATTTAGACGGAACGCCAAATAAATCCAATTTGGGTGCCAACGCAATTTTAGGAGTTTCACTGGCAGCAGCCAAAGCAGCCGCTAACGAATTGGGATTGCCATTGTATAGATATATCGGTGGCGTTTCTGCCAACACTTTACCGGTTCCAATGATGAACATCATTAACGGTGGTTCTCACTCTGATGCACCGATTGCATTTCAAGAGTTTATGATTATCCCGGTTAAAGCAACTTCATTCACACAAGCCATGCAAATGGGAACGGAAATTTTCCACCACCTAAAAAAGGTATTGCACGACAGAGGTTTAAGTACAGCAGTTGGTGACGAAGGTGGATTTGCTCCAAATTTAGCCGGCGGAACGGAAGATGCATTGGACACCATTAAAAAAGCAGTGGAAGCCGCAGGTTATTCTTTCGGTAACGAAATTATGGTAGCCTTAGATTGTGCTGCTTCGGAATTTTTTGTAAACGGCAAATACGATTACTCAAAATTTGAAGGAAAAACTGGAAAAATCAGAACTTCTGAAGAACAAGCGGATTATTTAGCTGAATTAGCGTCTAAATATCCAATTATTTCTATTGAAGATGGAATGGACGAAAACGACTGGGAAGGTTGGAAATACCTAACAGAAAAAATTGGATATAAAACACAATTAGTGGGTGATGATTTATTTGTTACTAATGTGGAGCGTCTGTCAACAGGAATTGAAAAAGGAATTGCCAATTCAATCTTAGTGAAAGTAAACCAAATCGGAACTTTAACTGAAACAATTGCAGCGGTTAATATGGCTAAGAATGCAGGTTATACTTCTGTAATGTCGCATCGCTCAGGAGAAACAGAAGACAACACTATTGCCGATTTAGCAGTTGCATTAAATTGTGGTCAAATAAAAACAGGTTCTGCTTCTAGAAGTGATAGAATGGCAAAATACAATCAATTACTTAGAATTGAAGAAGAATTAGGAGATGTAGCTTATTTTCCTGGTGCAAAAGCATTCAATATCTAATAAGGTGTAATTCATAAATGGTAAACGTCCAATTAGTTAATTGCTAATTGGACGTTTTTTTATGCCAATTTTTATGTTTTTCTAAAAAGTATTGTGTTATTTATAATTTTTATATTTAATTTAACGAAATCGTTACCGTATTTCTTTTTTAATTAATATGAAATACCTTAATTTTGTTCATTATTATAAATAAGATTTTTCCCACATAGTATGTCAAAAATAGCTGTATTAGAATTAGAAGGTAAAAAATATGAATTTCCTGTAATAGTAGGAAGTGAAAATGAAGTAGCCATAGACGTTAATAAATTACGTGATTTATCAGGGGCAATCACTTTAGATCCAGGGTATAAAAATTCAGGTTCATGCAAAAGTGATATTACTTTCCTAGATGGAGAAGAAGGAATTTTGCGTTATCGAGGTTACTCAATTGAAGAGTTGGCTGACAAAGCTAACTTTCTTGAAGTTTCCTACTTACTAATCTTTGGAGAGTTACCTACAAAACAAGAGTTAGAATACTTTGAAACCAATATTAGAAAATACACATTGGTTAATGAAGAAATGAAAAACATCATTGATGGATTTCCTAAAACGGCTCATCCAATGGGTGTTTTATCTTCTTTAACAAGTGCATTAACAGCATTTAATCCAAAGTCGGTGAATGTTGAAAATGAAAAAGAAATGTATGAAGCAGTTTGTAAAACAATGGGTAAATTCCTAGTGATTGCAACCTGGACATATAGAAAAAGTATGGGTTATCCTCTGAATTACTATGATAATACAAAAGGATATGTTGACAATTTTATGCGATTAATGTTTGAAATTCCAACAGGACCTTACGCTTCAAATCCAGTTGTTACTGATGCTTTAAATAAATTATTTATACTTCATGCTGACCACGAGCAAAACTGTTCTACATCAACTGTTAGAATGGTAGGTTCTTCACATGCTGGGTTATTTGCTTCAATCTCCGCTGGAGTTTCTGCACTTTGGGGTCCTTTACATGGTGGTGCAAATCAAGCAGTTCTTGAAATGTTGGAAGAAATTCAGAAAAACGGTGGCGATGCAGATAAATATATGGCGAAAGCTAAAGATAAAGATGACCCATTCCGTTTAATGGGATTCGGTCACCGTGTTTACAAAAATTTTGACCCAAGAGCAAAAATAATTAAAAAAGCTGCCGACGAAGTTTTAGCAACCCTAGGAGTTAATGACCCAATTTTAGCTATCGCAAAAAGATTAGAAGAAGCAGCTTTAGTGGACGAATATTTTGTAACTAGGAAATTATATCCAAACGTTGATTTCTATTCTGGAATTATATATCGTGCATTAGGAATTCCAACGGATATGTTCACGGTATTGTTCGCAATAGGTAGATTGCCAGGTTGGATTGCACAATGGAAAGAGATGCGAGAAAATAAAGAACCTATTGGTCGCCCAAGACAAGTTTATACCGGTCATCCTTTAAGAGATTTTAAATCTATTGATAAAAGATAGATTTTTTAATTAATAACGAAGAAAGCTTTACAAATTGTGAAGCTTTTTTTTATATTTGTGAATAGTCAATTCTGAAATCAATGTTAAAGCTAAATGTAAATAACGAAACGGCAAGATTAAGAGCAGTAGTTTTAGGATCGGCAATCAATAATGGGCCAACACCAACTAAGGAAGAAGCCTACGACCCAAAATCATTAGAGCATATTATAGCAGGAACTTATCCGATTGAAGCCGATATGGTTAAAGAAATTGATGCCTTTTATGAAGTATTTAAAAAATATGACGTAATAGTTTATCGGCCTGAAATGATTGAAAATTACAATCAGATTTTTACCCGTGATATCGGATTCGTAATTGACGACATCTTTATAAAAGCTAATATTTTACCCGACAGAGAAAGAGAATTAGACGCCATCAAATACATTACTGACCAAATAGATCCGTTAAAAGTGATTCGCCCACCAGAAGAAGTGCATATTGAAGGTGGCGATGTAATGCTATGGAATGATTATATTTTTATTGGAACTTATAAAGGAAGTGATTATAAAGATTATATCACTGCAAGAACTAATTGGCAAGGAGTTGAATTTATTAGAAATCTATTTCCAAATAAAATTGTAAAAGAATTCGATTTAGTTAAATCCAAAATTGAAGCACGAGATAATGCGTTACATTTAGATTGCTGCTTTCAGCCTTTAGGAAATAACAAAGGAATAATTTATAAACGAGGATTTCGTGAAGAATCAGATTATTTGTATCTAGTAGCCCTTTTTGGAAAAGAAAATTTATTTCATATTAAAAGAAATGAAATGTATAATATGTATTCTAATGTTTTCTCGATTGCACCAAACGTAGTTGTTTCTGAAAGAAAATTCAAGAGATTAAACAAGTGGCTCAGAGAAAATGGATTTACCGTTGAGGAAATTCCTTACGCGGAAATAGCAAAACAAGAAGGACTATTAAGATGTTCTACTTTACCGTTAATCAGAGATTAATTAAAAAGATAAAATAGTATACCATGAATCAAACTACCAACTCCATTTTAATGATTCGACCAGTCGCATTTAGAATGAATGAGCAAACGGCAGTTAATAATTATTACCAAAAAGTTATTGACGGTTTATTACCAGCAACGGTTAATGCAAAAGCCCAACAAGAATTTGACACCTTTGTTGCAAAATTAAAAGCCGTTGGAGTAAATGTAATTGTTGTAGAAGATACTTTAAATCCAGATACTCCAGATAGTATTTTTCCAAACAACTGGATCTCATTTCATGAAAATGGTGATATATCTTTGTTTCCAATGTTTGCAAAAAACAGGCGTTTGGAAAGGCGCGAGGACATTTTGGATATTCTCGAAGAAAGAGGTTTTATTATAGATAATATAATGGATTATACCTCTGCTGAAGACGACGGCTTTTTTCTAGAAGGCACAGGGAGTATTCTTCTCGATCGCGCTAACGGAAAGGCATATTGCGCATTATCTCCAAGAGCTGACGAAGAATTATTCATAGAATTTTGTGAAGATTTTGACTTGAATCCTATCATTTTTGAAGCGTTTCAAACCGTAAATGAGGAACGTAAATTGATTTATCATACTAATGTTATGATGTGTATCGGGGAAACTTATGCCGTTATTTGTGCCGATTCAATAGACGATAAAAAGGAACGCAAAATGGTTATAGATAGTTTAAAAGGAGATGATAAAGAAGTGATTTATATAACTGAAGATCAAGTAAATAATTTCGCAGGAAATATGCTTGAAGTTAAAGGCGCAAACGATAGAAGGTATTTGGTAATGAGCTCAGCTGCTCACAAAAGTCTTACCAAGAAACAAATTGCTCAATTGGAGGAACACGTAACCATTCTAAGTTCTAGTCTAGATACCATTGAAGCGTGTGGTGGAGGTAGTGCTCGTTGCATGATGGCCGAAATATTCTTGCCTCAAGATGAAAATTAAACGCTTTTAAACACCTATTTTTGTAAGATGAAAAATAAAAAAACACTTGTGCTTGGGGCGTCCACAAAGCCAGATAGATACTCGTTTAAGGCGATTACCATGTTAGTTGAAAATGGGCATTCTGTTCTAGCTATTGGTCAAAATACTGGAGAAGTGGCGGGTATTAAAATTTATACTAAAGCCATTCCGTTGTCACAAATAAATACTGTTTCATTATATTTAAATCCAGCCCGACAAAGATATTACTACAATTATATCGTAGAAGCAAAACCAAAACGTGTGATTTTTAATCCTGGAACAGAAAATCCTGAGTTTTACCAATTGTTAAAATTAAATAATATAAAAGTGGAAGTTGCATGCACATTAGTGCTTTTAGCTACCAATCAATATTAAATATATTTGAAGCTGTTCCTGCTGTACGTTTCAATCCACGCCCAAAAGCGTGGGATTTCCTCTGCCATCAGGGCTAAAAATTAAAATTGCGTTTGAGAAGTTGCTGGTTTGCTAATCAGTAATAAACCTATCAAAGTAATCAAACCGTTAATAATAATCAACTCGTTATCAATTACGTAGTCACCAAATAGAGCCGCAGAATTATAGCTAATTAGGAAACAAATTGCAGGTGAAAGCACACAAATAATAGGAACTAATTTATCATGAACCGTTTTAGTTTTCATAAACATACCAAAGCAAAACAATCCCAATAATGGCCCGTAGGTATAGGATGCAATTTTAAATATCATACTTACAACAGACGAGTCATTTATTGCATTAAAAAGCAAAATCACTAAGAACATTAATGTAGAAAAACCAATATGAACAAAATGCCTAGTTCTTACCATATTTGTTTTAGCGGCATTCTCAGCTTTATCCATACCTAAAAAATCAACACAAAAAGAAGTAGTTAATGCCGTTAAAGCTGAATCAGTGGTTGCAAAAGTGGCTGCTGTTAAGCCCAATAAAAATACAATAGCAGGAATCATAGCTAAATGATGAAATGCAATTTCTGGAAAAAGTAAATCAGTTCTAGGTTTTCCAGTAATCAAATCGGATGGAACTTCAATACCGTTTTTTGCAGCATAAATGTATAATAATGCACCTACACTTAAAAAGAAAATATTGATTATGACAAAAATACCCGTAAATGTAAACATGTTTTTCTGAGCTTCTTTGATATTATTGCAACTCAGATTTTTCTGCATTAAATCCTGATCTAATCCTACCATTGCAATGGTTACAAATATTCCTCCTAAAATTTGTTTTACAAAATAACTTCCTTTCATGTAATCTTCATAAAAAAACACCTTAGAATAATTACTATTTTTAACCGCTTCAAATGCTTCAGAAATATTTAAATTTAAACTACTGCATATAAAGTAAATCGTTAAAAAAACAGAAGAAACTAAAAAAACTGTTTGCAATGTATCTGTAATTATAATTGTTTTTAACCCCCCTTTATAGGTATAGGCAAAAATTAAAAGCAATGAAATTAATACGGTAACTGCAAACGGAATCCCATAAAAGTCAAAAACATAGCGTTGTAAAACAATTACTACTAAATACAATCTAAAAGCAGATCCGATAGTTCTACTAATTAAAAAAATTGATGCTGCAGTTTTATAACTTACTTTTCCAAGTCGTTGCTCAAAATAGCCATAAATAGAAGTCAAATTCATTCGATAATATAAAGGAAGCAAAACCTTTGCAATGATTATGAAACCAATTGCGTTCCCAATAACAAATTGAAAATACTTGAATTGTGTTTCAGGATTTCCCACTTCACCGGGAACAGAAATAAACGTAACACCAGAAAGCGCAGTTCCAATCATACCAAATGCTACCAAATACCATTTAGAGTTTTTGTTTGCCTTAAAGAAAGCTTCATTTCCCGTATTGTTTTTACTAACAAAATGGGAAATAAGGAACAAAATTCCAAAATAAACTAGCATTAATAGTACAATAGCGATTGGGGACATAACCTAATTTTTTATTTACAAATAACTTAATTTTTTTTTAATTTACTTTATTTGTTGGGTTTTATTTCGTTTGGTTAACTATTTTTTTATTACAAAAATTAATTTTTGTTAATTTTTTGATAAATCATAAGAAATAAATAATATATTTGTTCAAAATTTAAACATTAAAAGTTATGAAAAACCTATTAGTATTATTTTTATTATTTTCTACTTTTGCTTCAATAGCTCAAGAAAACGTTACAAATGAAAAACCAAAATGGATTCTTGGATTTGGTGTCAACTTTATTGACAACTCCGCTACCGATAAAGATCAATACTTTAACATTTCAAATCAATGGAACTATATTCCTTCAGTTTCAAAAGTTAGTGCTGAAAGATTATTGAGCGATCAATTTTCTATCGAAGGTGCTGCATACCTTAATAATCTATCTTCTAATAAAATGCAAAATGGAAAAAATATTACTAAAGACCAAAATTATTTTGGATTTGATTTAAACGGTAAATTTTATTTTGGTAAAGCAGTTTTTAATTTACCAGCTTTTGACCCATATTTAGTTGCTGGATTTGGTTATAATTCAGTTGGTGATACTTCTAACCAATCTTCTAATTTTGGATTAGGATTCAATTATTGGTTGAAATCAAACTTCGGTTTACGTCTTCAAACAATGGGTAAATATGGATTTAATCAGGATACACTTTTAAATAATCATATTCAACACAGTGCGGAATTAGTTTATAAATTCTAATTTTTCTAAAAGCATATAAAAAACCACCAATTTTTGGTGGTTTTTTTTTAATTTCAAAGTCAAACATCTTATAAATTATCGTATTTTTATTTTGTATTTATTAATATTTATGAGTACGTTTGTTACTCAATATTGTTAACTTATAATGCTACAAAATCGTATAACTTCTAAAATCCGTCTTAAAATTTTGGTGAAGGTTTTTACAAACGCTGCCATTAATGCATATTTACTTGGTTTAGCAAACAATATGCAGGAATCTATCAATGCAATCCGTAAAAAGTTGAATAATTTTAAAATAGCGTATTACTTAAAAAGAGAAGTTTTTCAAAATCAAATTTCTTACAAAGCAAATACTAAACTTCCCCTCTACCGAAAGCATAATAATATAATTATCCAGCAAATTAGTTTGGATTTTTTAATAATTTTTTTTGTTGTAATAGGAAATTTTATTAATGTGATTAACAGTGGAACAATTGATAGGTTAGTTAATGGTCATAAATTTACCGAATACATTAAGAATTTATCATTTAAAATCGAGAAGGAAATAAAACGAATGGTTCAGTTATTTATCATCGAAAAGTTTGATGAGAATGGGTTAATGATATTTGAGGTAGAAACGAATATTAAAAATGAGTTTGTTTAACGATGCCGTGGTTTGCAATATATACAAGGCCAAAGAATGAAAAAAAGGTTGTTGAAGGTCTAGAGAAAATAGGTGTTGAAGTATATTGCCCTATGATTACTCAAGTTAAACAATGGTCTGATAGAAAAAAGAAAGTGGAAACACCTCTTATCAATTCATATGTATTTGTAAATTTAGAAGAAAACAATAGAAATATAGTTTTTGATGTACCTGGGGTGGTGAGATATTTGTTTTGGCTAGGAAAACCAGCTATAATTCAAGAGCAAGATATTCAAGTATTGAAAGATAGTTTAAAAGGAATAATCGCTTCTATAGAAATTAAAGGAATGCAACCGGGAGATGTAATTACAATCCCAACAGGACCATTTCAAGGAAAAGAAGGGATTATTTCTCAGGTTGTTAAAAATAAAATTCGCTTAGTTTTAAAAGAACTAGGAGTATTAATTACTATTTCTAAAGAAGAAGAATAAAAATAGTTTTTTATAATTAAAACACCTTTTTAATCTCAATAAGGGCTAGATTTGGTTTAGCCTTAAGTATGTTTTTGATATTATTGATTTAATAATCAATATTTAATTTATAATTAATTGATTTAATTCTAGTTTAATAAATGAACTTAAATTCTAAAATATATATTGCAGGCCACAATGGCATGGTCGGATCTGCAATATGGAGAGCCTTATCTTCAAAAGGATATTCTAATTTAATTGGAGCTAGTAGCAAGCAATTGGATCTTAGAAATCAACAATCAGTTTTTGATTATATTTCAAAAGAAAAGCCAGTTGTAATAATAGATGCTGCGGCAAAAGTGGGTGGGATTTTAGCAAATAATGATTTTCCTTACCAATTTTTAATGGAAAACATGCAAATTCAAAACAATCTAATTAGCACTGCATTTGAATTAGGTGTAAATAAATTTATTTTTCTGGGAAGTTCATGTATATATCCAAAATTGGCGCCACAGCCTTTAAAAGAAGAGTATTTGTTAACCGGGTCTTTAGAAACAACTAACGAATGGTATGCCTTAGCAAAAATTTCTGGGGTAAAAACTTGTCAAGCCATTAGAAATCAATTTGGTAAAGACTATGTAAGTTTAATGCCCACTAATTTATACGGTTCAAATGATAACTTCGATTTAAATAGTTCCCATGTGTTACCAGCTTTAATTAGAAAATTTTACGATGGCAAATTGAATAACAATGCGCCAGTAACCCTTTGGGGAAGTGGAACACCATTGAGAGAATTTTTATTTGTTGATGATATGGCAGAAGCCGTTGTATTTGCATTAGAAAATAAATTGCCTGAATATTTATACAATATTGGAACGGGAGAAGATTTGACAATTAAAGAATTGTCTCTGTTAATTCAAAAAATTATAGGGCATAAAGGAGAAATAATATGGGATCAATCAAAACCTGATGGAACTCCAAGAAAGCTAATGGATGTTTCTAAAATGCATTCTTTGGGGTGGAAACACCAAGTAAATTTGGAGGAGGGCATCCAAAAGACATACAATTGGTTTTTAGAGAATTTGAATAATTTTAAAGAATTGAAGATGTAGATCGTTAACCGTTCGCTTAAAAACGACTAGTAAGTAATCAACGAAAATAGAAAACGATCTAAACAAAAACAAAATAACTATGAATACAAAACAGAAAACAGCATTAATCACTGGGGTAACTGGTCAAGACGGTTCTTATTTAGCTGAGTTATTATTAGAAAAAGGGTATATGGTTCATGGTATTAAAAGAAGAGCTTCTTCTTTTAATACCCAAAGAATAGATCATTTGTATAGAGACCAACATGAAAATAATGTGCGTTTCAAATTGCATTATGGGGATCTTACTGATGCAACCAATTTAATTAGAATTATTCAAGAGATTCAACCAGATGAAATTTATAACCTTGGAGCAATGTCTCATGTTAAAGTTTCTTTTGATTCTCCAGAATATGTGGCCAATGTTGATGGATTAGGAACTTTGAGAATTTTAGAGGCGGTTAGAATTTTAGGTTTAGAAAAGAAAACTAAAATTTATCAAGCTTCTACTTCTGAGTTATACGGTGGATTAGAAGAAAATAAAAATGAAAAAGGATTTTATGATGAAAACTCTCCATTTTATCCACGTTCCCCATACGGAGTAGCTAAAATTTACGGATTTTGGATAACCAAAAACTACCGTGAAGCCTACAATATTTTTGCATGTAATGGAATTCTATTTAACCATGAATCGCCAAGAAGAGGAGAAACTTTTGTGACTAGAAAAATAACGATGGCAACCGCTGCAATTGCCTTAGGAAAACAAGACTGTTTGTATTTAGGTAATTTAAATTCACAAAGAGATTGGGGGCATGCAAAAGATTTTGTGGAAGCCATGTGGAGAATTTTACAACAAGAGGTTGCGGAAGATTATGTTATTGCAACTGGTGTAACTACATATATTAGAGATTTTGTTCGTTTTGCTTTTGCAGAAGTAGGAATTGAACTAGCATTTGAGGGAGATAACGAAAATGAAGTTGGTAAAATAAAAGCATGTAACCATCCAGAATATCAATTAGAGATTGGAAAAGTGGTGGTTCGAGTAGATCCTCAGTATTATCGACCAACAGAAGTTGATTTATTAATTGGTGATCCTACCAAATCTAAAACCCAGTTGGGCTGGGTACCACAATATGACTTGGCTGGATTAGTAAAAGAAATGGTGGCGAGTGACTTAGAGTTGATGAGAAATTACAAGCAGTAATTTGATAAATAGGAATTAAAATAGTTATTTTTCTTAGTTATTATTGATTTACCTGCTATTTTAGAACAAAAGTTGTATTTGTAGCCCATTTGTAAAATAATAAAGTGTAATCAAAAAAAAGTCCCGATAGGTCGGGACTTTTTTTATTTAAATACTGCTAATAGTATTCCGGCTAAACTAGCCAATACACTTGAAACTCCAATAATTTCACCCGTAGTGGTTTTTTGCTTTTCCGGTTTCAAAGGAACTATAATTTTACTTCCTGGAAGTATTTTGGGATAATTTCGAATGCCTAAAAACGAACTACATGTATTCGCCGATCCATTAGAATTAACAACATACACTTTTCTCAACCAACCTTTATCTGATGTACCGCCAGAGTTGTTAATGTAATATTTTAAACCTTTTCCATTTATATAGGGCACTTCTGTATTGAACATAACTCCTCCAGTAATGGTTACAGTATAACTTTTACTAGGAATTTCTACCCTATCACCCGGTTGTAATACTAAATTACTAGCACGATTTGGGTTTTGGTTAATGGCTTTCCAGTCAATTGGAATGTTTAATTCATTTCGAACAACTCTAAGTGCATCTTTGTCTGCTTCCTCTTTTAAGCCACCAGCTCTTTGAATAAAATCCAAGAAGCGCTCTTCTTTTTTCAAGATAGCATAACCACCAGGATATAAAACTTCTCCAGTTAAATCAATCATCTCTGGGGTTTCAAAAGTTACAATTCGACGTACCACTACACGATCATGAGGTTCTAAAAGGAAAGTGCTAGCCGAATCTGGATTTTTTTGGTCGATGGTAAGATTGAAAGAAACTATTTTTTCTTTATCTTTTGAGTTGTAAATGGTATCTTTTTTATTACGAAATACGGTAACCGAACTCGAAGCTAGATCTGTAAAATATTCAGATTCTAACAACAAGTCATATAATGTCATTCCTGAAACAAAGTCGAAAACTCCTGGTTTACGCACTTCTCCATCAATTGAAACTTGATACTCGTCCAGTAATTTTTGATTGTAGAACACCATTACGATGTCTTCTTTTTGAAGCGTCATATTGGAGGTTGCCTCTCCGTTTAATGCCTCTTGTAAATTGAAGCTGATGTATTCCTTTGTCAAATCTTCTTTTTGACGTACCAGCGTGGCTTTGCTCAAAAATACATTTTCAGCAACACCATCGGCTTTCATTACCAAGTCTTTTATGGTCATGGTACCAGTAAGCGGCAAACTGTACTCTCCAGGGCGGAATACGGCGCCTTTAATTTGTACTCTATTTTCGTAACGATCTAATATTTTGTCCACACTAATTAAGTCCCCAG
>CALPMA020000051.1 GCA_943324545.2 Chitinophaga pinensis | reverse complement strand
GATTTGAAGTTATTTGAATTTGGAAAAACTTACCATAAATTACCTTCTGGTTTTGACGAACCAAAACATTTATCATTATTTACTACTGGAAATAGAGTTGAAGAAAGCTGGACAAATGCTCAAAAAACATCTGATTTTTTCTTATTTAAAGGATATGTTAATAGTATTTTCTCCCGATTAGGAATTAATAATATTCAAACTAAACCGATCTCCACAGATGTATTTGCCGAGGGAATAACTTTTGCAAATGGAAATAATGTGTTAGTTGAATATGGAACTGTAAAAAAATCTATTCTGAAACATTTTGATATCAAACAAGAAGTTTTTTATGCTGATTTTGATTGGAATTTGTTAATAAATTCAATTTCAAATAATATAAAATTTGTCGAAATTCCTAAATATCCAGAAGTAAGAAGAGATTTGGCTTTACTTTTAGATGAAACTGTTGCGTTTGAAGACATTTACAGTATAGCAAGACAAACAGAGAAAGCTTTGTTAAAAGAAATTACTTTATTTGACGTTTATGTTGGTAAAAATTTGCCTGAAGGTAAAAAATCATATGCGGTTAGTTTTACTATTCAAGATGAATCTAAAACATTAACTGATACTCAAATTGAAAAAATAATGAGTAAACTTCAAAATAATTTCCAAACTCAATTAGGGGCACAATTAAGATAACTTTTAATTTATATACTATTTTATTCTAAAAACTTTTTTATAATAAATGAAAAAAATATTCTTATCATTAGTCTTTATGTTTACTATTAATGCAGTCAATGCACAGAATAGTTATGATATTAAAATCAATTTAAAACATTGTAAAGACACCATTGCCTATTTAACTTTTTATCAATTTGATAAAAATATGATTGTGGACACGTGTGCCAATATTAAAAATGGAAAAATTGAGTTCAGCGGTAAAAAGAAATTATACAAAGGGATTTATTCACTTGTAGGCCAAGGAAAATCAATTTATTTTGACTTCATCGTCGATGATGATAATCAAAATTTAGACATTTCAAGTGAATCAGTTACTAACTACAAAGAACTTTTACAATGTAGCAATTCAAAAATACAAAACGATTTCTTCGATTATATTAAATATTTTGAGGTTCAAAGACTTGAATTTGAAAACTATTTGCCTAAAACTAAAGGGTTAAATAAAAAAGACTCAACTGATTTTATGTCAAGTAAACAAAAGTTAATAAATGAAAATATAGATAGTTTCGAAAAATCATTTATGTTGAGAAATAAAGGAACTTTTATATGTGACGCCTTAAATTTGAAAATTGAGAAGTTGCTTAAAGACATACCAAAGGCTTCAAATGGAAGACCTGATAGCATTGCGGTTTACAAATATTATAAAAATCATTATTGGGATGGTGTTGACTTTAAAGATGACGGATTAGCAAGAACACCATTCTTTTATGGACGATTAACTCGTTATTTTGATTCGGTTATAATTAAACACCCTGACTCGACATCTGTTGAAATCGATCGAATTATGAATCAAGCGGTTGAAGGTTCTATAATGTACAAATTGTTATTAGCAAACTTTGTAAATAAATACGAAACATCAAAAGTAATGGGTTTTGACAAAGTATTTGTTTATTTAGTAGATAAATATTTCAAAACTGGAAAAGCCAAAGATATTTATAACGACGATAACATTGTAAATAATATTATCAATCGAGCTAATACAATTAGACCTCTTTTACTTGAAGAAATTGCACCAGAATTACCTTTGATTCCAATTGAAAGTCATGAAAAAATTGCAAAAATGGGATTTGAAAATGCAAAAACTTCAGAAGAATTAACAAAAATTTTCTATGCTAATACTACAGAAATTGAAAAAACATTTTTAAAACTTAGATCAATTAAAGCTAAATATACTATTCTCGTGTTTTGGGATGTTGATTGTAGCCATTGTCAAGTGGAAATTCCAAAATTAATTGATTTGTATCACCAATTATTGAAAGAAAAAGTGGATGTTAAAGTATTTTGTGTATATACACAGCACGATTTTGACAAATATAAAAAGTATGTTGAAGAAAAAAAATTAGATTGGATAAATGTTTATGACGGAGTTCATTATAATAACTTGAAAGAAAAATACGACATCTACTCTACTCCAGTAATTTATATTTTAGATAAAGACAAAAGGATTAAAGCGAAGAGAATTGATGTAGATCAAATTAAAACAATTTTAAATGCATTAGATAATAGTAAATAAATCTTTCTGTTATTTTTATTTAACAAATAGGAAATACTATTAGTTTGGTTTAAGGTTACATTTGCAAATAAACATAAAATAAATGGCCCGTTTCGAAGAAAATGATTTGCCAAAATCAAAACTTACTAAATCTTCTCTAAGCAAAGCATTATTAATTTTTAAATATGCTCATAATCATAAATGGAAATTTTATGTAGGTTTGATTTTCTTATTGTTTACAGGAGGAACAGCACTTGCTTTTCCTAAATTAATGGGGCTTTTAATTGATTGCGTTAAAAATAAAGACAATGCTCAAGCCAATTTAATTGCTGGCGGTCTAATTGTAATTCTCTTGTTTCAGTCGCTTTTTTCTTTCTTCAGATTATCCTTATTTGTTAATTTTACCGAAAATACTTTAGCAAATTTACGTTTGGCTTTGTACAGTAATTTGGTGAAACTTCCCATGACCTTCTTTTCGCAAAAACGCGTTGGTGAATTAAATAGTAGAATTAGCTCAGATATTACTCAAATTCAAGATACACTAACTTCAACTATTGCAGAATTTTTAAGACAATTCATTTTAATAATTGGTGGTATCGCTTTATTAGCAAGTGAGAGTTTTAAACTTACCTTATTAATGTTATCCGTTGTACCTTTAGTTGCTGTAGCTGCAGTTATATTTGGAAGATTTATTAGAAAATACTCTAAAAAGGTCCAAGATCAAGTTGCAGAAAGTCAAGTAATTGTTGAAGAAACAATGCAGGGAATAAGTATTGTTAAAGCTTTTGCAAATGAATGGTACGAAATTGCACGTTATAATGAAAAGATCAAAGAAATTGTAAAAATCGCAATTAAAGGAGGGAAATACCGAGGCTACTTTGCCTCTTTTATTATATTTTGTCTATTTGGAGCTATTGTAGCGGTAGTTTGGTTTGGAGTTCGATTGAGTATTAATGGCGAAATGAGCGTTGGTCAATTAATATCATTCGTATTGTATTCTACCTTTGTTGGAGCTTCATTTGGTGGAATTGCGGAATTGTATGCCCAAATTCAAAAAGCGGTTGGAGCCACTGAAAGAGTTTTCGAATTATTAGAAGAAACACCAGAGAAAATAAACTCCTCTGAAACTAGTGCAGAAAAAGTATTGAAAGGAAATGTAAGTTTCAAAAAAGTAGCTTTTTCTTACCCTTCAAGAAAAGAAATTCAAGTATTAAAAGACGTTAGTTTTAATGCTGATTTTGGTCAGAAAATAGCAATCGTTGGTCCTAGTGGTGCAGGAAAATCAACTATAGCCTCTTTATTATTAAGGTTTTATGACATTGAAGGTGGAGAAATTAGCATCGACGGAAAAAATATTTACGATTACGATTTAGAAACGCTTCGAGGAAATATGAGTATCGTTCCTCAAGATGTCATTTTATTTGGAGGTACCATACGAGAAAATATTGCTTATGGTAAACCAAATGCTACCGAAGAAGAAATTACCAAAGCCGCAAAACAAGCCAACGCTTATCAATTTATAAAAGGGTTTCCTGAAAAATTTGAGACTATTGTTGGTGAACGTGGAATTAAACTTTCTGGAGGTCAACGCCAAAGAATTGCTATTGCAAGAGCATTATTAAAAAATCCAAGCATTTTGATTTTAGATGAAGCCACTTCTTCATTAGACAGTGAAAGTGAAAAATTAGTTCAAGAAGCTTTAGAAATATTAATGGAAGGAAGAACAAGTATTATAATTGCTCACCGTTTATCAACCATTCGTTCAGCAGATCAAATTATAGTTTTGGACGAAGGAATTATTAAAGAACAAGGAACACATCAAGAATTGATTGCTTTTGAAAACGGTATCTACAAAAACTTGAGTAATCTTCAGTTTAATAATTTTTAGAGATTAAAATAACTATCTATTCCCTTTTCGTCTATTTCTCTCTGCAGTAATCAAATTTAATTCTCTACTTGTTTGACCAGCAACAGAAGTATTTTCTTCTGCTCTACGAATTAAATAAGGCATTACATCACGAACAGGACCAAAAGGTAAATATTTAGCGTTATTATAACCATTTGCTGATAAATTGTAACTTATATTATCACTCATACCATACAATTGTCCAAACCAAATTCTAGCATCTTTTTTTTCAATATTTAATTCCTGCATATATTCCATCAACTTATAAGACGATAATTCATTGTGAGTTCCTGCAAAAATGGACATTTTATCTAGATTTTCCAACATATAATGAATTGCAGCGTCGTAATTTAAATCGGTTGCTTCTTTAGTTTCACAAATTGGTGTTGGATATCCTTTTTCTTCTGCTCTCAAATTTTCCTTTTCCATGTATGCACCACGAACTATTTTCATACCAATATAGAAATCCTCCGTTTCTGCTTGATGGTGTAAATTTTTTAAGTAATCCAATCGATCCCAACGGTACATTTGCAAAGTATTAAAAACAATCGATTTTTCTTTATTGTATTTTCTCATCATTTTTGCAACCAAATCATCGGCAGCATCTTGCATCCAACTTTCCTCTGCATCAATTAATAATGGAACATTTTTTTGGTGAGCCTCACCACAAACTTTATCAAAACGTGCTTCCACCCTATTCCATTCAGCTTTTTCTGATTCAGTTAGTTCCACTTTAGAACCCACTTTTTCATATAAATCGAATCTTCCAAAACCAGTTGGCTTGAAAACTGCAAAAGGAATTGCCTCTCTTTCTTTGGCAAATTCAATGGTTTTCAACGTCATTTTCAGAGCCGCATCAAATTGATCCTCTTCTTCCTTACCTTCCACCGAATAATCTAATACAGATGAAACGCCTTTGGTAAACATCTTATCAACAACAGAAAGACAATCCACTTCATTTACACCACCGCAAAAATGATCAAAAACAGTGGCTCGAATTAATCCTTCAACAGGTAAATGTGCTTTAATAGCAAAATTGGTTACCGCAGTACCAATTTTTACTAAAGGCTGATTGTCTATCATTTTAAAAAGAAAATAAGCACGATCTAATTCGGTATCACTTTTTAAAGAAAAAGCAACTTCCGTATTGTTGAAAATTTTATCCATATGATTATTAATAATAATGCAAATATAAGAACACAATACTGATTATTAATCAAAAATTACCTTATTTTGCATCATCAATTTACACCAACTAGAAGTAAACAAATGCAGTCAATAGAAGCAAATGGATATTCAGTAATTTTCAATAATGAAGGTTATAAAGAATTAAATAAAATAATTTCTGAAAATAATTATTCTACATTATTTATTATTGTGGATTCAATTACCAATGAAGTTTGTTTACCGAAACTACTGCCTCAAATAACAATTGAATGTCCAATTGAAATAATAGAATTTGAAGCTGGGGAAATTAATAAAAACATTGAAACCTGTATTCAAATTTGGAATGTTTTAACCGAATTGGGTGCGGATAGAAAGAGTTTGATAATCAATTTGGGCGGTGGCGTAGTCTCTGATCTTGGTGGTTTTGTGGCTTCAACTTTCAAACGAGGAATTGATTTTATAAATATACCAACTACATTATTGGCAATAGTTGACGCGTCTATTGGAGGGAAAACTGGAATTGATTTAGGAAACCTAAAAAACCAAATTGGGGTAATTAACAACCCTAAATTAGTTGTAATTGATTCTGATTATTTAGTAACGCTTCCGCAAATAGAAATGCGTTCCGGTTTAGGAGAAATATTGAAACATGGATTGATATTTAACCAATTATATTGGAAACAATTCTTAGATTTATCAAAATTAGATTTTGCCGATTTTGATTCTATAATATACGATTCAATAAAGATTAAAAATGAAATTGTAATGCAAGATCCTAATGAAAAAGGTATCCGAAAAGCATTGAATTTTGGACATACTTTAGGGCATGCAATTGAAAGTTATTTTTTAGATTGTAATTCAAAAAATAATTTACTTCATGGTGAAGCAATCGCAATTGGAATGGTATTAGAAAGTTATATTTCTATGAGAAAAAACCTAATAAGTAGCGCGGAATATTACGAAGTAAAATCTACAATTAAATCTATTTTTGAAGAGATTAATTTTGATAAAAACGATGTTCAATCGATAATTGAATTACTTGTTCATGATAAGAAAAATGAAAAAGGTAAAATAAAATTTGTACTTCTTGATGGAATTGGAAATTATAAAATTAATCAAGAAGTTGAAAATGAACTCATTACAGCTTCATTTGAAGATTACAAATTATAAAAAAAAAGTTCTTCTGTTTGTTATATAGAATTAATATTTTTTTACATTTGCTCCGATGAATAAAAAACAAAATAGCACCCACTTTTCCTTCTCTAAAAACGAGACATATATGGCTTTTCAGGCTTTATTGAATCGTTATTTTGGTTTAGTAGGTATATTGAATTTTGACGAATTAAGGCATTCCATAATCAACGATGAAGAACTTCAAATCATCTATGCAAATCTTCGAGTTTGAAAATTAGATTACATAAAGAAATAACACTTTTTTAATTCTAATTTACTTACAGACATATGAATACAAAATATTCGGATTTAATTAATCAAAATTATTATTTTCCTCAAGAAGAATTTAATCTTAACAAAGATACCCTACAATTTCATGATATTGATTTAATGAAATTAGTAGAACAATATGGGACACCATTAAAGTTTACCTATTTACCACAAATTTCCAACAATATTAAACGAGCTAAAACTTGGTTTAAAAATGCAATGGATAAAAGTGACTACAAAGGAAAATATTACTTTTGTTATTGTACTAAAAGTTCTCATTTTGAATACATTATGAATGAGGCATTTAAGAACAATATTCATATTGAAACTTCATCTGCATTTGATATCAATATTGTTGAAAATTTATTACAATCTGGTAAAATAAATAAAAGTACATATGTAATTTGTAATGGTTTTAAAAGAGATCAATACATTGAAAACATTGCACGAATTATCAATAACGGTCATAAAAATACGATTCCGATAATTGACAATTACGAAGAGTTAGATTTGCTTCAATCGGCTATTAGAGGAAAATTCAAAATTGGAATTAGAATTGCTGCCGAAGAAGAACCAAAGTTTGAGTTTTATACTTCTAGATTGGGAATTGGTTACAAGAATATTGTTCCATTTTACAAAAAACAAATACATGACAATAAAAATTTGGAACTTAAAATGTTG
The DNA here is from genome assembly GCA_943324545.2 of Chitinophaga pinensis. GTDB lineage: Bacteria > Bacteroidota > Bacteroidia > Flavobacteriales > Flavobacteriaceae > Flavobacterium. The sequence continues at coordinate 6,633 of CALPMA020000051.1, read as the reverse complement.
CACTTTTTTATTAATACAGGAATTAATGATAATGCATATTATTGGAGTGAATTAATAAAGTGTATTAAAGTATACGTGGCATTAAAAAAGGAATGTCCAAGTTTAGATAGTTTGAATGTGGGAGGTGGATTTCCGATTAAAAATTCACTCGCATTTGAATACGATTATCAATACATGATTGACGAAATTATCAATCAGGTTAAAATTGCTTGTGATGAAGCGGAAGTTGATGTTCCAAATATTTTTACTGAGTTTGGTTCATTTACTGTTGGTGAAAGCGGTGGAGCCATCTACCAGGTTTTGTATCAAAAACAACAGAATGATAGAGAAAAATGGAACATGATTGACTCTTCTTTTATTACCACATTACCCGATACTTGGGCTATAAATAAAAGGTTTGTTATGTTGGCAGTAAATCGTTGGAATGATACTTACGAAAGGGTTTTGTTAGGCGGAATGACTTGTGACAGCGATGATTATTACAATTCAGAGCAAAATATGAACGCCATATATTTACCAAAATATAACAAAGAAAAACCTTTATATATAGGTTTTTTCAACACCGGTGCGTATCAAGAAACTATTGGGGGATTCGGCGGTCTTCACCATTGTTTGATTCCAGAACCAAAGCATCTTTTAATTGATCATGATGAAAATGGTGAAATCAAAACGAGTGTTTTCTCTGAACAACAAACTGCAGATGCTGTTTTAAAAATATTAGGATATCATAACAAATAAATAATATTATATAAGGAATTAATAATTCTATTCTATACTATTGTTGTAATTATATAAAACGTATTCTTTAGAAAAAGATTAAAAAAAAATAAAATTCAAATTGTATTTCAAATAATAAATTTGTTAATTTGAAATTATAAAAATAAAAAATAAAAATGAGTAAAGGTCCCATAAGTCAGTTTATTGAAAAGTATTATCTGCATTTCAATTCTGCAACTGTTGTTGATGCAGCTAAGGCTTACGAACAACAATTAGAAAAAGGAGCCAAAATGATGGTGACTTTAGCTGGCGCGATGAGTACTGCTGAAATAGGAAAAATATTTGCAGAAATGATTCGAAGAGACAAAGTTCAAATAATTTCTTGCACCGGGGCTAATCTTGAAGAAGATATTATGAATTTGGTGGCTCATTCTCATTATGAAAGAGTTCCTAATTACAGAGATTTAACTCCTCAACAAGAATGGGATTTAATGGAACGTGGCTTAAATCGTGTAACAGATACTTGTATTCCAGAACATGAAGCCTTTAGACGTTTACAAAAACATATTTTCAAAATTTGGAAAGACGCAGATGATAAAGGAGAACGCTATTTTCCGCATGAATTCATGTATAAACTATTACTTTCAGGTGTTTTAGAAGAATATTACGAAATAGATTTGAAAGACAGTTGGATGTATGCTGCTGCCGAAAAAAATCTACCTATTATTGTTCCTGGTTGGGAAGACAGCACAATGGGAAATATTTTCGCATCTTATGTAATTAAAGGAGATTTGAAAGCATCAACAATGAAATCCGGAATCGAATACATGATTTATCTTGCCGACTGGTATCCAAAAAATAGTGAAAATGGCATTGGATTTTTCCAAATTGGAGGAGGAATTGCTGGAGATTTTCCAATTTGTGTAGTTCCAATGTTATACCAAGATATGGAAATGCATGAAGTGCCATTTTGGAGTTATTTCTGTCAAATATCAGATTCTACTACCAGTTACGGTTCCTATTCTGGTGCTGTACCTAATGAAAAAATTACATGGGGAAAATTGGATATAAATACCCCGAAATTTATTATTGAGTCGGATGCAACTATTGTTGCTCCATTAATTTTTGCCTATTTATTAGATTTATAATACTGTTTTTATGAGAAGAGTTATTGTTGATTACGCAAAACTAACCAATGAAATCTTGAACTTACTAGTCGAGAAATTTCCTGACGGATATGATGATTCAAATATCATACGATTTAAAAACCACAAAGACGAAACTATAGAAGCAGTAGAAGTTCGAACTGAAGACACTATTTACTTAGTTAAAATAAGCACCAAGTTATCCGACAGATTAATTAATTTTGAAGATGATGATGATATAGTAGTGCCGCTAGATGCTATAAAAGGAATTGATCTTGATGACGAAGTTACTTCTGAAGAAGAAGATGAAGTTGATATTACAAAAGATCCTGAAGGTTCAAGTGAAGTTGACGACGACGATGATCACGATGAAGATGATATTGCTAATGAAGAATCAGATGACGAAGAAGAATAAGAATATTAAAAAGGAACTCAATTGAGTTCCTTTTTAAATTATAAATTAGTTTAAATATCTTTCTAAAAATATTTTTTGATGGTGCTTTTGATGACCAATAATTATAAAGCCAATTGCTCTTACAGAAACTTCTTTATTAGAGGCAATACCTATTTTGGTTAACTGCTGCTGAGAAAAACTATTAAATAATGACAATGTAGATTGTCGAACAACAGCCATTTCAGTTAATAAACTTTGCAAACTTCTTTCTTTTCCATTGGAATTTTCCACGTAATCATTTTCATCAAAACCGGGTAAAGGCGTTTTATCATTTCTTGAAATGCGAAGCGCTCTATAACTAAATACCCTTTCTGAATCAATCAAATGCTGAATAATTTCTTTAATCGTCCACTTGCCTTCTTCATATTGATAATCAAATTTATCCATAGGAATGTTCTGAATAAATTTGATAAATTCGTGCAAACAAATCTCCAATTCTTCAATTAACTCAACATCTTCAAGTGCATGGATATAAGATTTATAAAAATCGGCATATTCGTTAACTGGTAATTGATTTAATTTCATAAAACTTTATTTTAGGCTGAATTTTGATTTTATTTAAATTAATTAAAAAAGATTAAATAATTAAGCCCCAAGAATAAACTTGAGGCTTGATAAAAATAGTAATTTTATAAACTACAAGCTTTTAAAAATGGTATGCATTAATCGCTTTTTATCATTCAAACTTTCGTCAAGTGATATCATAGTTTCTGTTCTGTAAACACCTTCTATGTCATCAATCATGAAGATAACATCTTTTGCATGCTTAGTATCTTTTGCTCTTATCTTACAGAAAATATTAAATTTTCCAGTTGTTATATGCGCTACGGTTACAAACGGTATTTCATTAATACGCTCTAAAACAAATTTAGTTTGAGAAGTATTATTTAAAAATACACCAACGTAGGCGATAAACGAATATCCTAATTTTTCATAATCTAAAGTCAATGACGACCCCGTAATAATACCAGCATCTTCCATTTTTTTTACTCTAACGTGAACAGTACCGGCAGAAATTAATAATTTCTTAGCGATATCTGTAAAAGGAACTCTGGTATTATCAATCAACATGTCTAAAATTTGATGATCTACTTCATCTAATCGGAACTTGCTCATAAGTTTGTTTTTTGTGTACTTAAATTAATATAAATAAATTTTAATAAAATTCAAAAAAATCTAATTTTAAATCAATCCATTAACAAATTTTATACTTTTTCCTAAAGAAAATTCTGCTTTTTGGTCAATTTTCGGAATATTTAATTCTAAATCTTCGTACAAGGCTTCTTCAACATCTAACTCAAAATGACCTGAAAATCCTTGTAAATCCCCTATTGCAGCAGTATAAGCAATGAAAACTAATTTATTATCAATTATCTCTTCTTTAAACTGAAGTGCAAAATTGGTGATAATTTTATTATTATCATAATTAATTTTGATGTTTTTATAAATAAAATCATAAAAACAGATTTTATTATGAGGAATATTCAAGTAATCTTCAATTTTGTTGATAACTATATCGTTTTCGTAGATATTTTTTAAACCTTCAACAAGCGCTATAAATACAAATTTTCTTGTCATTTCTCTTTTATAATCTCTTTGATAATGACCTGCCTCAATTAAAATAGTAGGTACATTTAAAAACTGGAAAGTATCACCTACACAATTTATATTAAAAGAATCATCAAAACGTCCCACTTGATTCGGGATAAACTCTTGAAGTTTTTTGTTCATTGCAACTATGACATTAATAGCCTTGGCTCTAACATCATTAATATCTCGATCTTCATTATATGAAGGTGCTAAAAAAGAAACAGTAGCAGGTTTAATATCATCAGATTCTACACCATATATAGTTCGTTGATCGTGTAAATTATAGCAATAATGCGGTTTGAAACACTCAAAAGTATTTCTTAATAACTTGCTTTCAGGCTGAGTTAAATTCTTAGCATCTCTATTTAAATCAATATTATTAGCGTTTTCCCGAGTATACATTAATGCTCCATCCGGATTTAACATTGGTAAACAACAAAAAGTAAATTCTTTTAATAAGTCATTAGCATATTCAGAATTTCCATTTAACAAGTTAAAAAAATCAAATAGAGCTTTAGTAGTAGTACTCTCGTTTCCATGCATTTGAGACCACAAAAGAATTTTTGTTTTACCAGTTCCTAATTCATATTTATAAATAGGTTTTCCAAGAACTGATTCTCCAATAATTTGAACTTGATTATCAAAATTAAATTTCAACAATAAAGGCTCAATATCATTCAAGGTGACATACCGACCATTTAAATTGGTTTCTAAATTCTGAATGAATAAATTTTCGTAATTCATAATTCTATTTTATAAAAACAAAAGTAAGCAACCCAATTCAATTAAACGACATAACTATTTTCTGGAATTTTACCCAGAACTCCTTTGAAATGAAGTAATAGAATTTTTAAATCGGCATCGATATTACCAGAAGTATAAAAAGGATTTCCAAAATTTACTTCTTTTTTACCATAGTCAAAAGCAACAGGAATTATTGGAACATTGGCTTTTTCAGCGATATAATAAAAACCCGTTTTTAATTCAGAAACTTTTTTACGGGTTCCCTCTGGAGAAAGCCCTAAACGAAATATTTTTCTACCTTCAAAAACCTGTGCTATAGAATCAACCATATTTAGTCCGCCTTTTCGGTCCAAAGGAGCTCCGCCCATATATCTAAAATACCAACCTAAAGGAAAACCAAAAAGTTCTTTTTTGCCTAACCAATTCATTTCAACTCCTATTATTCCTCTAGTAAATAGACCTATAAAAAAGTCAACCCAACTGGTATGGGGGATAACTATGAAGACACATTTTTCTAATTTTCTATCGATTTCTCCTACAATCTTCCACCCCATCAACCGGAAAAAAATGAATTTGTAAATAAGCTTTTTCATTCTTTACAATTTTTATGTAAAAGTAATATTAATCTCTTATTTTTGATAAAAAATAAATCCATTGCTAAATAAAATACTTAGTTTTCTATTTCCAGTTACTATTTATAAACAGAATTCTACCGTAAGTAACTCAATTGAAATAACTTGGAATAATGGCCAACTCGTTATGGACTCCAAGAATACCAATTATTCTTATGGAAGTTTGCAACGAATATTAAAACGCGGTTTACAATCAATCGGTTTTAGTAACATAAAAACCTTGGATTCTATTCTGGTTTTAGGGGTTGCTGGTGGTAGTGTGATCAAAACATTAGTTAATGAAATTGAATTTAAAGGAAAAGTTACGGGAGTTGACATCGACCCCGAAATAATATCCTTAGCCAATAAATATTTCAAACTAGATGAAATACCCAACCTGAAAATTTGTATTGAAGATGCTAATCAATTTGTTCGAAAAACCAATATAACATTCGATTTAATTATCATTGATATTTTTCAAGACAATACCATGCCCCAATTTCTTTTTGAAACGGTATTTATAGAAAATACAAAATCCCTTTTAACTTCGGGTAGCTACTTACTCTTTAATACGATGATTCATACAAAAAGTGATCAGCAAAGAAACAAAAAGTATATCAATCATTTCAGTACAGAAGAATTCTCGACCTATTCACTTCCAAAAGTGGAAGTTTATAATGAATTATTTATCATACAAAAGAAGAAGAGAGATCAGACAAATGTGCCTTCGCGTAAACTTTGAGCTTCTTTGTAAAACAAAATTATATTCAAATAAAACCAAAAAAAATCCCCGCTATTGCGGGGATTTTATATAAAAATCAAGAATTATTTTTTCTCGCTTTTTTCCATTTTAGCTTTCAATTCAGCTAACATATCGTTGTTGTCACCTAAGGTAGATGCTTGCGCATTTGCATTATTTGCAACAGCTTCAGTAACCGCTTTCACATTTTTTTCTTCTTCTTCACGGAAGATAGCAGTGTGAGAAGCAACTACTCTTTTAAATTCTTTGTTGAATTCAATTACTTTAAAATCAGCAGAATCACCTTTTTTCAACTTCTTACCGTCTTCTTTTTCAAGGTGACGTGAAGGAATGAAAGCAACGATATCATCACCAAATTCTACAGTAGCTCCTTTGTCAACAATCTCAGAGATTTCACCGGTGTGGATTGTTCCAACAGCAAATGAATCTTCGTATTGATCCCAAGGATTAGCAGTAGTTTGTTTGTGTCCTAAGGATAATTTACGACCTTCAACATCTAATTCTAATACAACTACGTCTAATTTTTCACCAACGTTTACAAACTCAGATGGGTGTTTGATTTTCTTAGTCCAAGAAAGATCAGAAATGTAAATCAATCCGTCAATTCCTTCT
>CALPMA020000050.1 GCA_943324545.2 Chitinophaga pinensis | reverse complement strand
TGATGTAGCTTTCTTATTGCTTACTTTCTTTATTTTGACAGCTACAGCAAAAGTGCCTGAGGCATTGCCTGTAGATACGCCTGCTTCTACTGTACAAACTAAATTGCCAGAAACAGATTTGGCAACGATTACTATAGGAAAAGGAAAAGTATTTTTTGACTTAAAAGGAAGAGAAGTTCGTAAAAGAGCCCTTCAATTAATGGGAGAAAAATACGGTGTGACATTCACGCAGGACGAAATGGATAAATTTGCCTTAATGGAAGGATTTGGGGTGCCAATTCAAAGTTTAAGTCAAATTATCGCCATGAAAAGCGCGGATAGAAGTAAAGCAGATCAACCCGGAGTTCCTAAAGATTCTCTTGACAATCAGTTGAAAGAATGGATTTATAATTCTAGAATTGCAAATATTGAAACCAACGATAAAGAATTGCAAATTGCTATTAAAGGAGATGCAAAAGAAGAATATCCAGCTATTAGAAAAGTAATGGATATTTTACAAGATCAGAAAATCAATAGCTTTAGCTTAGTTACTGGTTTAAGAGGAAAAGATTTTTAATTAAAAAAGAGACACTAAAATGGCTGAATTAAATACCGACGGTGGTGGCGACAAAGGGGGTAAAGTAAGAAGTAAAAAGCAAAATGCTAAGGTAGATTTAACTGCAATGGTGGATTTAGCTTTCTTATTAATCACATTCTTTATGCTTACCACAACGTTGTCAAAACCACAATCTATGAGTTTGGGGTTGCCAGATAAAGAAGACGATCCTACAAAAAACAAAGACGTTAAAGTAGATGAAAATCGTACGATGACAATTTTGTTAGGAGATAACGACAAATTAGTTCGTTATGTTGGTTTATTAGCAACGCCAGTAGCTGGAGGAACACCGAAAGACTTCGTATATGGTAAAGAAGGTATCAGAAAAGAACTTATCGATAGAAAAAAGAAAGTACTTGAATATACTGGAAATAAAGAAAAAGGAATAATTGTAATTATTAAGCCAAGTAAGAAATCAAATTACCGAAACTTAATTGATATATTAGATGAAATGGCAATTGTAGACGTACCAACTTATGCAATTGTTAATGATTTTACGCCTGAAGAAACAAAATTGTTAGAAGGAAAATAAGAGCAATCTTAGTTCCCAATAACCTAATAATTAAGAAAAAGATGAAATTAGATATAATAAAAGACCAATGGCTTGAAATTGTTTTCGAAGGAAGAAACAAAGTTTATGGTGCTTATGAATTAAGAAAAACAAATCAGAAAACTACTGTAAGAGCACTTATAATAGGATCTCTTTTGTTCTTTCTTGCTATCGCAATGCCATTAATTATAAATATGATTCCGGATTCTCAAGATGATACTAGCTTAGACACAAAAATTACTACGGTAAAATTACCGCCTAAGGAGAAACCGAAAGAAAATATTCCACCGCCTCCACCACCACCACCAAAAGTGGATCAGGTGAAGTTCGTGAAACCGGTTGTTGCTAAGGCGGAAGAAGTAGTAGAAGAACCACCAAAAATTGTTGAAATTAAAGACAAAAAAATTGGTGATGAAACGATTAAAGGAGATCCTGATGCTGAATTAACCGTAGAACCTGTTGGAAATGGTCCAGCGGATATTGTGGATGATAATAATATCTATAATACTGCAGGTATCGAAGTAAAACCAGATTTCCCTGGAGGTATGGCTAAATTTTACAAATATGTAGGAAATAACTATAGAACACCTGAAGAAGAAGGTCTTGCTGGAAAGGTTTATGTAACGTTTGTTGTAGAAAAAGACGGATCGTTAACAGATATTAAAGTAATTAGAGATATTGGTTTTGGAACAGGAAAAGAAGCCATTCGAGTTTTAAAATCTTGTCCAAAATGGAATCCTGGTGAACAAAATGGTAAGAAGGTGAGAGTACTTTATTCTCTTCCAATTACTATTCAATCTGCGGAATAATGTTGAATAACTCAACGGAGAATAAAGAGAAAAAATCGCTTAAAGAGCGGTTTTTTCTTGTTATAGGAATCGTCTTTTTCCTAGCCTATTTGGTTATGGGAGTGACAATCATCTTTTGGAAAAACTTTCCATATGACATGAAGCCTGGTTACAGAATTGCTTTTGGAGCAGTTCTAATAATATATTCTTTTTTTCGGTTTTTCCGAATCATCAACGACAATAAAGACTAGGTCATGAAAAAGTATCGTTTACTACCCTTTGTATTTTTCTTTGGATTAATAGCAGTATTTTTTGCTTGTAATCAAAATAACCATTCCAAAAATAGTGACGAAACTATTTTAAAAGGTTCAACTTCTGTATTAGTGGATGAAACCTTGCTTCCAATTGTTGCCTCTCAGGTTGAGGTATTTGAAAGCTTGTATGAAGCAAAAATTAAAATCAATGCTAAGTCGGAAGCCGAGACGATATTAGCACTAACAAAAGATACTTCCAAAATTGCTATTCTTTCCAGAAAACTTTATGCGGAAGAAGAAAAAGTATTTGCAAGTAAAAAAATAACCCCAAGAACAACCGTTTTTGCTACCGATGCAATTGCTTTTATTTCAAATAAAAGAAATAAAGACACGTTAATTTCGTTACAAGAAGTAGTGAATTTTTTGAAAGGAATGCCAAATTCTAGAATTAAAGGATTGGTTTTTGACAACCCAAATTCAAGTACCGTTCGCTATATGAATGAACTTGCAGGTACCAAGGAATTACCTTCAAAAGGGATATTTTCGTTTAAAACCAATGATGAGGTTATCCAGTTTGTTTCAGAAAATGAAGGGATGATAGGAGTAGTAGGTGTGAATTGGCTGATGGAGCCCTCCTTAAAAATGAGACCTATTGTTGATAAAATTACTATTCTAAGTGTTAAAGGAATTGGAAAAACAGATTACTTTGCACCCACGCAAAATAACCTTGCAGAAAAGAAGTATCCTATGGCACGTGATTTATTCATCATCAATTGCCAAGGTTACACGGGTTTAGGAATGGGATTTGCCTCATTTATGGCAGGAGAAGTAGGTCAAAGAATCACACTAAAATCAGGTTTATTACCTGTGAAAATGCCTGGTAGAAATATCAAAATTAGAAAACAAATAGAGAAAGAGAATAAATAATAAATTACAACATAATGAACACATTTAAAATTTTTAGTATTGCTTTATTGACTTCAGTAACACTAAGCCATGCTCAAGATTTAGATCAGGCAAAGAAAACAATTGACGCAGAACAATTTGAAAAAGCCAAAGGAATTCTAAAATCAATTGTAAATACGACTCCAGATAACGGAAAAGCTGCATTTCTATTGGGAAATATATATCTTAATCAGAATATTGGCGACTCTGCTAAAATCTATTTTAATAAAGGGCTTGTTGCTAAATTAGATTCGAAATTCAATTACATAGGTTTAGGTCAAATGGATTTAGATGATAAAAATTTCACTGCAGCCGAAGCTAATTTTGCCCTAGCAACTAAAGATATCAGAAAAAAAGAATCAGAGCAATACGTTTATATCGCGAAAGCCTATATGAATGCTAACACGCCTGATTACAATAAAGCAATCGAAGTTTTAAACAAAGCGAAGATTGCCAATCCGAATGATACTTTCGCCTTATTGGCTTTTGGAGATGCTTATTACGGACTTAAAAATCAAAATGATTCTTATAAATCGTATCGTGATGCGTTTGATGCTGACCCAAGTTTAATCAGAGCAAAAATGCAATTGGGAGTTTTGTTGAAAGGAGCTAGAGCTTTTTCTGAAGCAGTAAAGGCTTATGATAATGTAATTGCAACCAATCCAGAATACGGACCAGTTTATAGAGAATTAGCTGAAACCTACTATTTCTGGGCTAAAGACGAACCGAAAACGTATAAAGACAACATTACCAAAGCCTTGTCTTTCTACGAAAAATACATGAGCTTAACCGATTATTCGTTAACTTCTCGTATGCGTCACGCCGACTTTTTAATCCTTGCAAAAGACTATAAAGCGTTAGAAGTGGAAGCCAACGCGATGAAAGAATTGGATAAAGTAAATCCAAGAATCTTCCGTTATTTAGGTTATTCATCCTACGAAAATGGAAATGTAGATGCAGCAATTTCAGCTTTAGAAAATTTTATTGCTACGCCTACCAATAAAGTTATCGCTAGAGATTACCTTTATTTAGGATTGGCAAAAATGAAAAAAGCCAATAACCCAGAAACGAAAGTAATAGATAATATTATTTTTGATGAAGGAGTAGCACAATTGAAAAAAGCAGTTGAAATAGAAATCACTATGACCAATGATTTAAGCGAAATAGGGAAAAAATTCTACGAGCAAAAATTGTTTAAAGAAGCAGCGGTTATCTATGAAATCGCGGTAAGCAACGTGAATTCTAAAAACTATTTATTGGATAATTTCTATTTAGGGAATTCATTGTATTACAATAACACTAAAAAAGATGTTGTAAAACCAGACCCAATTCAATTGCAAAAAGCCGATGTTGCTTTCGGAAATGTAATAACTGCTTCGCCAACAACACAAGACGCGTATATTTTCAGAGCAAGAACCAACAACTTGCTTGAAAATGATGAAATGATTATTAAATATTACCAACAATATATTGACGTGGTAACCGCAAAAGGAGAGGAAGAAATGGCTAAACCAGCCGTGAAAACTAAATTTATCGAGTCGTATAACGCAATTGGAGCGGCCTATGCTAACACTGATAAAGTGAAAGCAAAAGAATATTTTGGCAAAACTTTAGCCTTAGATCCTTTGAATGATTACGCAACTCAGTCCTTAAAATTACTAAAATAAAATAATTAATAGTTTCAACATAAAACCGATAGTATCAAAGCTGTCGGTTTTTTTTTGGAGCAAAACTATCTTTTTTCTTGCACGATTTCACCCGTGATCCGCTGTATCTGTTGCGGCGAACCCCGCCACAACAGGATGCCGCTTCTCCCGGGGCTAAATATTAAATTAGTGTTCTCTCTATTCTCTTTCTACATTCTTAAATCTGCAATCAGCAATCTCAAATCCTAAATCTATTTTTCACTACCTTTGCAATCTATTTAAAATAAAAATGTTGAATCAAGAAACACAAATAGCCGTCGATAAAGGATTAATGCTTCCGTTAATGGAGGAATTCTATACCATTCAAGGCGAAGGTTATCACACTGGAACGGCTGCCTATTTTATTCGAATTGGCGGTTGCGATGTTGGTTGCCACTGGTGCGATGTCAAAGAAAGCTGGAATGCCGATTTACATCCTCCTACTTCTACCGATTTAATTGTTGAAAATGCTGTAAAATATTCGGAAACTGTTGTGGTTACAGGAGGTGAACCCTTAATGTGGGACATGTCTGATTTAACTCAAAAATTAAAAGATAAAAATCTTAAAATACATATTGAAACTTCCGGCGCCTATCCTCTATCTGGAACTTGGGATTGGATTTGTCTTTCTCCAAAGAAAAATAAATTGCCTACGCAAACCGTTTACGATAATGCCAACGAGTTAAAAGTGATTATCCATAACAAACACGATTTTACATTTGCTGAAGAGCAAGCCGAACAAGTAAACCCAAATGCAATATTTTTTTTACAGCCAGAATGGAGCAAAAAAGAAGAAATGACACCGTTAATTGTTGATTATGTAATGAATAATCCAAAATGGCGCGTATCATTACAAACACACAAATACCTAAATATTCCTTAGACTATCCTATTTAATTATTTTAAATGAAATCACAATTTCTTCTTGATCCAACTATTACTTTTTTGAATCATGGTTCTTTTGGAGCTTGCCCAAAACCAATTTTTGAAGAATACCAGCGTTTTCAAATGGAATTAGAAACGGAGCCAGTTTATTTTTTAATAAAAAGACAAAAAGAGTACTTACAATCAGCCAAAAATAGTCTAGCTAAGTTTATAGGATGTAATCAAAATGATTTCTTTTTTACCCCAAATCCAACAATTGCAATCAATACAATTATGCGAAGTTTGGATTTAGAAGTGGGCGATGAAATACTCACCACAAATCATGAATATGGAGCAATGGATAGAACCTGGAATTTTTATTGCAAAAAATCGGGGGCTAAATACATTCGTCAAAGCATATCAATTCCAGTTGTTTCTAAAGAGCAAATTATTGAAGAATTCTGGAGAGGATATACTTCAAAAACCAAAATTATTTTCTTAAATCAAATTTCAAGTTCAACAGCCTTAATTTTTCCTGTTAAGGAAATTTGTGAAAAAGCCAGTGAATTAGGATTGATTACCATTATAGACGGAGCCCATGTTCCGGGTCATATCGATTTAAATATAACAGATTTAAATCCCGATTTTTACACTGGAACATTGCATAAATGGATGTTAGCTCCTAAAGGAAGTTCTTTTCTATATGTGAAAAAGAGTTTTCAGGAAATGCTAGATCCGCTAATTGTGGGTTGGGGTTATGAAAGTATTACTCCTGGCGAAAGTCAATTTTTGGATTATCACGAATTTCAGGGAACTAGAGATATTTCCGCTTTTTTATGTACCCCAAAAGTGATTGATTTTTTACACCAAAACGATTGGAAATCTAAAACATTGGTAAGTAAAAAAATGGTATTAGATAATTATCAACGTTTTTGTGATTTACTTAATTCACAACCGATTTGTCCAATTACAGAAGAATTTTTAGGTCAAATGGCAAGCATTCCAATTTTTGTTTCTAATCCAATAAAGTTAAAGGATTTACTTTTTGAAAAATATAAAATTGAAATTCCAATAATGCCATTAAATGGGAATCATTACATTCGATATTCAATAAACGTTTATAATTCTGAAGAAGATTTAGAAATTTTGTATTCAGCACTAGAAGATATAATTGCAACAACTGATTTAATCAAAACATAATTACTGCCGAGGTTTATACCTATTTTTCTCTTAAATAAAATTCTTATAAGTTAGTCGAGCCAAATAATCAAAGTGGTCGCCTTCCAATATTAATTCGCATTGTAATCCATTGGCAACAGCCGCATTTTGCAAAGTAGTATAATCCATATACAACCACGGAAATGGCACTTCTTTTTCTCCTTTATAGGAAATAGTAAATTCTAATTCCCCATAATAAGCAGGACCAGAATACCATTTACCGCCTTCAGAGTCTTCGGAATCATCTTCATCAAACATGTAGATAATATCGGAGGAATCAATTAGAATTTGTCCGTTTTCAGTCATTAACGATTTTAGTTTTTGAAGGTATTTCGAAACGTTTTCTAACTTTCCAAATATCCCCGTTCCATTCATTAATAGCAGAATAGTGTCAAACTTTTCATCAGAGTTGTATTCTAAAATATCAATTCTACTAACATCTAAAATCCCTCTTAAATGACAAGCTTCAACGGCATTATGCGATATATCGATGGCGGTAACTTCTAAATTCTTTTCTTTTTGTAAATACAAACTGTGGCTTCCCGCCCCACAACCCACATCCAAAACCTTGCCTTTTGAAAGTAATAGCGCTTGTTGTTCTAATTTTGGCATCACAGAAAAATCCCGAAATAAATAAGCTACCGACATTTCATCCTCATCAGAAATCGTAGTTTCCGTAATTAAATCCTCAGGAGAATTATTAGTCTGAAAATCGAGAATGGCTTTTCCGAAAAGGTCTTTCATTTTTTTGTTTAAAGTTTAAGGTTTCAGGTCTCAAGTTTGTTACTTTTGTGGCTCCAACTTTAAACTTTAAACTTGAAACAAATTCTAAACGCACTTTCTAAAGAAGCCAAAGATAAGCATATCGAAAATAAAAAGTATTTCGATAAGCTAAAAAAGAAAGCGCCTAAGAATATCGATTACATTATGCAAGATTTGCACGATGCCGAATTCAAAAAAACCGATTGTTTGAAATGTGCCAATTGCTGTAAAACGACTGGACCACTTTTTACCTCGGCAGATATAGAAAGGGTTTCTAAACATTTAAGACAAAAGCCACAGCAATTTATAGATCATTACTTGAGAATTGATGAAGACAACGATTATGTTTTGCAAAGTGTTCCCTGTACTTTTTTAGACCTTGAAAATGCGTGTATGATTTATGAAGTTCGCCCTAAAGCTTGCCGAGAATTTCCCCACACCGATAGAAAAAAATTCCAACAAATTTCTGATTTGACTTTGAAAAACGTTGCGATTTGCCCTGCAGCATTTAACATTGTGGAAGAAATGAAAAAGAAAATGCCTTTATAAATCCAACCCAACAAAAATTATTTTTAATAATTACCCAACTTTAATTTGCAATTCAATTCTCTTTCCTATATTTGCAGTCAAATATTAGAGGAAAAATTTGAACTGATTGCAACCTCGTTAAAAAAATGCTAAAGCAGAAATACTCTCCTTTAACATCCCCGCAATCTTACTTTTTCTTCGCTTAATTAAAATAAATTATTTAATATGGCTTATTTATTTACGTCAGAATCTGTGAGTGAGGGACATCCTGATAAAGTTGCAGATCAAATTTCAGATGCATTAATTGATAACTTTTTAGCTTTTGACCCTGAATCAAAAGTGGCTTGTGAAACTTTAGTAACTACAGGGCAAGTAATTCTGGCTGGTGAAGTAAAATCAGAAACGTACCTTGACGTTCAGCAAATTGCACGTGAAGTAATCAAAAAAATTGGTTATACCAAAAGCGAATACATGTTTGAGGCCAATTCTTGCGGAGTACTTTCAGCAATTCACGAACAATCAGGAGATATTAATCAAGGTGTAGACCGTGCTACAAAAGAGGAGCAAGGAGCAGGAGATCAAGGAATGATGTTTGGTTACGCAACTAATGAGACCGAAAATTATATGCCTTTGGCACTTGATTTATCTCATAAATTATTACAAGAATTGGCAGTTTTGCGTCGTGAAAATAATGAAATAAAATATTTACGCCCTGATGCTAAATCACAAGTTACATTAGAATATAATGATGATAACAAACCGGTTCGTATTGATGCAATTGTAATTTCTACACAACACGATGACTTTGATGAAGAAGGAAAAATGTTGGCTAAAATCAAATCGGATTTAGTTGGGATATTAATCCCAAGAATCATTAAAAACAATCCAAAATACGCTCACTTATTTAATGATAAAATTACTTACCATATCAATCCAACAGGTAAATTCGTTATTGGAGGCCCACACGGAGATACAGGTTTAACAGGTAGAAAAATCATTGTAGACACCTACGGTGGAAAAGGAGCACACGGTGGAGGTGCATTTTCAGGAAAAGACCCAAGTAAAGTAGACAGAAGTGCGGCTTACGCAACGCGTCACATCGCTAAAAATTTAGTTGCTGCAGGTGTTGCCGAAGAAATTTTAGTTCAAGTTTCTTATGCAATTGGAGTAGCAAAACCAATGGGTATTTTCATTGAAACCTACGGAACTTCAAAAGTAAATTTAACGAATGGTGAAATAGCTAAAAAAGTGGAAGAAATTTTTGATATGCGTCCTTACTTTATCGAGCAACGTCTAAAATTAAGAAACCCTATTTATAGCGAAACTGCGGCTTATGGTCATATGGGTAGAACGCCTGAAACAGTTACCAAAACGTTCAAAGCGCCAGGTGGAATTGAAAAAACAGTTATCGTAGAATTATTTACTTGGGAAAAATTAGATTATGTAAATCAGGTAAAAGCTGCTTTTGATTTGTAACACATTAATTTTATAATAGTTTAACCCTCGTTTTTTGACAATCAAATAACGGGGGTTTTTATTTGCATACTATTTCACTTTTGCGTTACTTAGTAAAAATTTAAAGCTATGGCAAAGTTTCCTTCCTTACAAAGTGTTTTTAAATCAACGGTAAATACAATAAACCGATTTCCTCTTGAAACCCTGGCCACCTTCATAGGAACTATTTATTCTCTTATAATAATTCATAGTTTAGAACAAAAAACAGAACAGTTTAATATCAAAATAATAATATGTAGTTCCCTTTGCTTGGTTTTATTTTTGTCGTTAAGCTTGTACTTTGAGTCTAAAAAAACAAAACCCTGGATCCGATTTGCTTCAAGCTTATTTCTAGGTGGTTTAATAGCTGCTTTCGTTTTCAATTTATCTGAAAAAATTACATTTATTGAGGGACTTCAATTGTTCGTACTCAGCATTACCTTGCACTTGCTAGTTTCCTTTGTAGGCTTTATTTCTAAAAAATATGATCAAGAACAATTTTGGGAATTCAACAAGCAACTATTTATTCGAATAATTACCGGCGGAATATACAGTTCTGTATTGTATATAGGATTAGCAGTTGCAATTACAGCAATTACAAAATTATTTAATGTAGAATTTTATAAAGAAATTTATGGCGATTTATTTATCATAATCGCGGGTATATTCAATACCATTTTCTTTTTGGCGGGTGTCCCTGAATCTAATAACACCGATTCACCATTAAAATTAAGTTATCCAAAAGGGCTTAAAAACTTCACTCAATTCGTTTTACTGCCTTTAATAAGTTTGTATTTGATTATTCTATTGTGCTATGAAACTAAAATTCTAATTACACTTTCATTGCCTGTAGGTTGGGTTTCTTATTTGGTATTAATTTTTGCCATCTTTGGAATCTTATCTTTTCTACTAATTCATCCTATTGCAAAAGAAACCGGTAATTTATGGATGCGAACTTTCAGCAGATGGTTTTATTTTCTATTAGTGCCACTTTTAGGACTTCTATTTTGGGCTATTTTATACCGTGTTAATTTATATGGATTTACTCACGAAAGATATTTTGTACTGTTATTATCTATTTGGTTAACAGTGGTTGTAGCTTATTTTATATTCAATAAACAATCAAAAATTATTTTTATTCCAATAAGCATGTGTTTATTCGGATTGCTTTCTATTGCGGGACCTCAAAGTGCCGATTCAATTTCAAAAGGCAGTCAGCTATCCAGATTTGAAAATTACATGAAAGTAATTGAAAATAAAAAATTAACCTTTGAGCAAGAAAAAGATCTAAGTAGCATTATTGATTTTTTGGAAGAAAATTATGGAGTTAACTCTTTACTTCCTTATACCGATAACAAATTGAATGCGCTTTTGAAAAAAGACAAAACGCCAAATTCATCTCAAATAATGGAAGTATTTGGACTAGAATACCATTCTGAATATGAAACAAATGGAAAAGAAAATGCCAATTACAATTATTCACGTGTCAATAATTCTAATAAAGTTACTATTATAAACGGCTACGATTTTTCTTTTGAAATGTCGAATTACGATCCTATTGATGAGAAAGATTCGGTTGAATTAGGCAACAAAACCTATGCTATAAAGTCGGAAAAAAAAGAATATGGTTTTGATTTATCGATTAATAATGAGGTTATTCCAGTTAAAATATATGATTTCATAAAATCAAACTCAGCCTTTGAGAATAATGACAATTCAGATGAGTTAATAGTTCATATTGTCCAGTCCAATAATTACGATTTAAGAATTATATACACTAGTGTTTACGGATCTAAAAAAGGGCCAGATAAAACAATCGATAGTTATGAAATCAAAGTTTTAGTTAAAATTAAAAACTAATTAATTTGAAATAGTTCGATAAATAACCTGACTTCAATAAGTTGTTTTTATTAGTAAATCAAATAAGGTTTTCGCATTTTCTTAAAATCATGCAATCCACTTTTCCATGTTGCTCTAATTTCATCTTCAGTTAATCCTTCCTCAATTTGAGCTTGTAATTTTTTATTTCCAGCCAATTTCGTGAAAAACGAATTGAAAAACTTGGTTTTGTCTACCGTTTCATTATAAGCTTTGAGTAACCACTTCAATTCCAATTTGTCAATTTTCGGAATAGTAGTTAAATCTTCTCCATAACACTCAACGCCATTGTAAACGGGATCTTTCGCTCCAAAATTCGGGATAGGAGTAAAACTAAATTGGCCCTTTGGCAAATAAGGAGAACCGTAAATTTGAAATTGTTTTTCTGTTCCGCGACCCACGCTTACATTCGTCCCCTCAAATAAACAAAGACTTGGATATAAATTTATCGCTTGATCATTTGGCAAATTGGGGGATGGTTTTTCTAATAAACTGTATTTCATTTCCCGATGATAACCTGCGCAAGTAATTATCTTTAACTCGCATCGAAGTCCGTCTTTAAGCCAATTTTCACCATTGATCATCTGCGCATATTCTCCAATAGTCATTCCGTGTAGTAATGGAATTGTATGCATTCCCACAAAGCTTGTATAATCTTTTTCTAATATTGGGCCATCTAGAATTGAAATATTTGGATTTGGTCTATCCAAAACTAACAACGGAATATTATTCTCAGCACAAGATTCCATTATATAATGAAGCGTAGAAATGTAGGTGTAAAAACGAGCACCTACATCCTGTAAATCAAAAACCAACACATCGACGCCCTCTAATTGTTCTGGTTTAGGCTTTCTATTTTCACCATAAAGAGAAAGTATAGGAATTCCTGTTTTTACATCTTTTCCATCAATAACGTGTTCACCAGCATCTGCCGTTCCTCTAAAACCATGCTCGGGTGCATATATTTTTTGAATATTGATTTTATTCTTCAATAGATAATCAACTAAATGCATTCTCTTTGTTTCAAATCCTTCAATGTGGTTAATGCTATTATTATTTGGAAGCATAAAAATAGAATCATATAAAACTAAGCCAGTTTGATTGGTAATAACTCCAACTCTTTTATTTTCTAATAAGGAAAAATAAGATTTATAATTATCAGCACCAGTACTAAAACGAGTCGACTTTTCACTGGTTATGACTACGGTTTTATTCGTAGAATTAGAATTTCTAATGCCTTTTTGAGTAGGCTTACAGGAATAAATAAATAGCGATAAAGCAGCAAAAATAATATAGTTTACTTTTTTTGTAGTCGAAATTTTGCTGTGCTTTTGAAGTATAGTTATAATTTGAATCATGCTTGAACCCTCGAAAAATAATTAATTGACTTTAAATACTTAAAAATAAATTCTAAAAACGTAATTTTGACTCGAGCGAAGCAATCCAACTTTGCAATTTTATACCATAGTTACTATTGAATTTAGAATATTTCATAGCAAAAAGACTCATTACTGCTCGAGACCATAAAAGTAGTATTTCTGCACCAATTATAAAAATTGCGATTGCAGCAATTTCAATTGGAATGATTATGATGATTATTTCTGTGGCAACGGGAATTGGTTTACAACAAAAAATTCGTCAAAAAGTAGCTGCATTCAACGGACATATTGTTATCACCAATTACGATGAAAACCAGTCTCAGCTTAGTATTACGCCCATTTCCACCCATCAAGTTTTTTATCCTAAATTTAAAAATGTCGAAGGAATAAACCACATTCAAGCAGTGGCAACAAAGTCTGGAATAATTAGAACTGAAACCGCTTTCGAAGGAATTATTTTTAAAGGAGTTGGAAAAGAATACCGCTGGAATAATCTTCAAGAATATCTGGTTGGCGGAAAATTGCCCAATTTAAACAGCCAATTGAACGATGAAGTTCTCGTCTCCGAATTTTTAGCCAATCGATTAAATTTAAAAGTCGGCGATAAATTCAACACCTTCTTTATGAAAGAAGACACCAATCAAAAGCCAAATCTCCGTGTTTTTCGAATCACCGGAATCTTCAATTCTGGATTTCAAGAATTCGATTCAACTTATATAATTGGTGACATTCGTCACATTCAACGCATCAATAAATGGGGTTCCGATCAAGTGGGAGCATTTGAAGTTTTCGTGGATGATTTCAATGCCATTCAAGAAAAAGGGCAAGAAGTTTATGAAAAAACGGGTTCTAGTCTCGACACCCAAACCATCGTCGAAAAATATTATTACATCTTCGAATGGTTAAAGTTATTCGATTTCAATATCATCGTAATACTCATTATTATGATTGCCGTTACAACAATTAACATGGTGGTGGCGCTTTTAGTCCTCATTTTAGAGCGCACCCAAATGATAGGAATTCTAAAATCTATGGGTGCTACTAATTGGGCAGTTCGAAAAATCTTTCTTTACAATGCTTTTTATCTCATTTCTAAAGGTCTTTTTTGGGGTAACTTAATTGGAATTGGAATGCTGTTACTTCAGCAAAATTTTGGAATAATCAAGTTGAATCCAGAAAAATATTATGTAAATGAAGCTCCAGTATTTATTGATTTTGGGTTTATTTTTCTATTAAATTTTGGCACCATCTTTATTTGCCTTTTTATTTTGTTAATACCATC
>CALPMA020000049.1 GCA_943324545.2 Chitinophaga pinensis | reverse complement strand
TTGGTTCAACCGAAATTAAATATTTAGCTAAAAAAGGTAATAAATGCTGATCGTTTGAAGAGGTTTTTACCAATACTTTATGACCTGAAAGTAAAACCGAAATAAAATCGTGAAATCCTACTAACGGAATATTTCCTGCCAAAACCAATCCAACTGTTTTAGAAGTTATATTATCAAAATTGTAACTATTAAGCCATTGGTTTATATTCTTCTCGGTCAAAGCCTCAGCCCAAGACTGAATTGCAAAATATACGTTTTCATTGGTGTACCAGCCGTTATATGAAGGAGATAATTGAATTAAGTCTATGAATTGATCAAAATACAAATCGTTTTGAAGTACGGACTGACATTTAGTATTTTCAACCTCAGAAAATTGCGATAAGAATTTGCCAAGTTCAACAAAAATACTTTTTTTATGTTCTAAAGTCATATTGATTTGCTTATGATAAGTTTTGGATGTAATTTTGCACAAAAATAAGCATAAATATGTCGAATGTCAAAAGTCGAATGTCAAAAGATTGATTCTTGCTTAACATTAAGACTTTAAGATCTTTAACTTTAAGACTATAAAAATATGGCAATTATAATAACTGACGAATGTATTAATTGTGGGGCTTGCGAACCGGAATGTCCAAATACAGCAATTTATGAAGGAGCCGACGATTGGAGATACAAAGACGGAACAAAAATTAGAGGAAAAGTAATTTTGGCAGACGGAACTGAAGTAGATGCTGATGCGGCTCAAACTCCAATTTCAGACGATATTTACTATATTGTACCTGGTAAATGTACCGAATGCAAAGGGTTTCACGAAGAACCACAATGCGCCGCGGTTTGCCCAGTAGATTGTTGTGTTCCTGATGAAAATCATGTGGAAAGCGAAGAAACGCTTTTGAACAGACAAGCTTTTTTACACAACGAATAATAAAAAAATCCTGAGTTATAAGCTCAGGATTTTTTTTTGAATTCACCAAAGCATTTATTTTTAACAATTTTTATTAAAAGATATAAATCCTATATTTGCACTCTTAAAATATAAACCATAATGAAAGCAGGAATTGTAGGATTACCAAATGTTGGAAAATCAACATTATTCAATTGTTTATCAAACGCAAAAGCACAAAGTGCTAACTTCCCTTTTTGTACTATCGAACCTAACATTGGTGTTGTAAATGTTCCCGATTCAAGAATCGCAAAATTGGAAGAATTAGTAAAACCGGAGCGCGTTCAAATGGCAACCGTTGACATTGTTGATATTGCAGGATTGGTAAAAGGAGCAAGTAAAGGAGAAGGTTTAGGAAATCAATTCCTTGGAAATATTAGAGAATGTAACGCTATTATACATGTTTTACGTTGTTTTGATAACGATAATATTATACATGTTGATGGAAATGTAAATCCGATCAGAGATAAAGAAACCATTGACATCGAATTGCAATTAAAAGATCTTGAAACGGTTGAAAAACGTCTTGAGAAAGTAAATCGTGCCGCAAAAACTGGTAACAAGGAAGCTCAAACTGAAAAAGCCTTATTGGACCGAATTAAAGACGCTTTATTACAAGCAAAATCAGCTAGAACGGTAATTCCTCAAAATTACGAAGAAGAAGAATTAATGGAAACTTTCCAATTAATTACTACAAAACCGGTTTTATATGTTTGTAATGTAAGTGAAGATGCTGCCGTAAATGGTAATGAATATGTAGATCAAGTTCGCGAATTAGTAAAATCCGAAGAGGCAGAAGTGATTATACTTTCTGTGGGTGCAGAAGCAGATATCGCAGAATTAGAAAGCTTTGAAGAACGTCAAATTTTCCTTGAAGACATGGGATTATCTGAACCTGGATCTTCGGTTTTAATCCGTGCCGCTTATAAATTATTAAAACAACAAACGTATTTCACCGCCGGAGTTAAAGAAGTTCGCGCATGGACAATTAACATTGGAGCAACAGCACCACAAGCAGCAGGAGTAATTCACACCGATTTTGAAAAAGGATTTATCCGTGCTGAAGTAATCTCCTATGAAGATTTTGTTCACTACGGGTCAGAAGCGAAATGCAAAGAAGCAGGAAAATTTAAAGTTGAAGGGAAAGAATATGTCGTAAAAGATGGCGATGTAATGCACTTCCGTTTCAACGTATAAATAAAATTAAGACCGCTAAATTAGCGGTTTTTTTATGACTATTATAAGAATTTTTTTACATTTTTTTTTGATTAAATCTTAATTTTTAAATCCAAATAAAATTGTCAATATCATTCTTAATAACTTTGATAAAATTTGTTTTAAATCCACGCTAATATCACTAAATTAGCACCTTATTGGTCAAATAAAAAACTATGGCCTAAATTCAGTTTTATTTAAAATGTTAGAACAAAATCAATATACCGAAGACAATATACGCTCCCTCGATTGGAAAGAACACATCCGAATGCGACCAGGAATGTACATTGGAAAATTAGGCGATGGCTCCTCACCTGATGATGGTATTTACATTCTTTTAAAAGAAGTTCTTGACAACTGTATTGATGAATTTGTAATGGGAGCCGGCAAAACCATTGAGGTTACCATAAAAGATAAAATCGTTACCGTTCGAGATTATGGTAGAGGAATTCCATTAGGAAAAGTGGTTGATGTAGTTTCTAAAATGAATACTGGAGGTAAATATGACTCGCTTGCCTTCAAAAAATCGGTAGGTTTAAATGGAGTTGGAACCAAGGCGGTAAATGCGCTTTCTAATTATTTCCGTGTAGAATCTGTTCGTGATGACAAACAAAAAGCAGCGGAATTTTCTGAAGGAAACTTAGTTTTAGAAGAAGATATTGTTGATACCACCAAGAGAAAAGGAACCAAAGTAACTTTCACACCTGATGAAGGGATATTTAAAAATTACAAGTTCAGAATAGAATATGTGATCAAAATGGTCAAAAACTACTGTTACCTAAACAATGGTTTGACTATTTTATTCAATGGCGAAAAATACTTTTCTGAAAATGGTTTAAAAGATTTATTGGAAGAAACCATTCACGCCGATGATTTAGAATACCCTATTATTCATTTAAAAGGAGAAGACATTGAAATTGCACTTACACACAGTAAAACACAATATAGCGAAGAATACCACTCTTTTGTAAATGGTCAAAATACTACCCAAGGAGGAACGCACTTAGCGGCCTATAGAGAAGCAATTGTGAAAACCATTCGGGAATTTTACAATAAAGGTTTTGAAGCTTCCGATGTTCGAAAATCGATTGTTACTGCCGTTAGTATAAAAGTAATGGAGCCTGTATTTGAATCACAAACAAAAACAAAATTGGGTTCTACCGATATGGGTTCTGATCCAGGAATGCCTTCAGTTCGTACTTTTGTAAATGATTTTGTGAAAACAAATTTGGATAATTATTTACATAAAAATCCAACAACAGCCGATGCATTATTGCGTAAAATTCTTCAAGCAGAACGCGAACGTAAAGAGCTTTCAGGAATTAGAAAATTAGCTACCGATAGAGCAAAAAAAGCCAACCTACATAATAAAAAATTAAGAGATTGTAGAGTGCATCTTCAAGATACTAAAAACCCTAGAAGTCTAGAAAGTACGCTTTTTATTACCGAGGGAGATTCGGCTTCTGGATCAATTACAAAATCTAGAGACGTGAATACCCAAGCTGTATTTAGTTTACGTGGTAAGCCTTTAAATTCCTATGGAATGACTAAGAAAATCGTATACGAAAATGAAGAATTCAATCTGCTACAAGCCGCTTTAGATATAGAAGATGGATTGGAACGGTTGCGTTATAATAACATTGTAATTGCAACCGATGCTGATGTCGACGGGATGCACATCCGTTTATTATTAATTACCTTTTTCCTACAATTCTTTCCTGAGTTAATAAAAGAAGGACATTTATATATTTTACAAACTCCCCTTTTTAGAGTTAGAAATAAGAAAGAAACAATCTATTGCTATTCAGACGAAGAGCGAAAAGATGCCATTGAAAAATTAAAACCAAAACCTGAAATTACTCGATTTAAAGGATTAGGAGAAATATCACCGGATGAGTTTAAAAATTTTATTGGAGAATCCATTCGCTTGGATCCAATTATGATGGATAAAAACACCTCAATCGAGCAATTATTGTCCTTCTATATGGGGAAAAATACTCCAGACCGCCAAGATTTCATCATTAAAAACTTGAAAGTCGATTTAGATGTTATTGAAAATGCCTAAAGAATTAAATATGAATAATAGAAGTATTCGATTAATAATTATTTTGGTATTTATAATTGGTTTCTCAGGTACCATTTTTATTATGAAAAATAATGATCATATTGAATGTGAAACTGTAGTGAGAAAATTTAAAAATTACGATGGAGAAACCGTAACTCGAACAGAACATGTTTGCAAAGAAGAATATTCATTCTAACTAAATATAATTAGTATTCTATAGAATATAATTGATGAAAGACGAAGACGAAGATACTATTATCCCAAATGAAGATGAATTTAACGAGGAGTTAAACGAATCTGCTTTGGAAGAAGACTTTGAAGATGCAAAACCTTCAGAAGGAAAGCATTTTTATGAAAACGATGAAGATGCCAATGATACCATTACCAAAGTTACAGGAATGTACAAAGATTGGTTTTTGGATTATGCTTCCTATGTAATTTTAGAACGTGCCGTTCCTGCAATTGAAGATGGTTTTAAACCAGTTCAACGTCGTATCATGCACTCTTTGAAGGAGTTGGACGACGGTAGATACAACAAAGTTGCCAATGTTGTGGGTCATACCATGCAATACCATCCCCACGGAGACCAAAGTATTGCCGATGCCATGGTACAAATAGGGCAAAGAGAATTATTGATCGATTGCCAAGGGAACTGGGGAAATATTCTAACCGGAGATAGTGCGGCAGCTTCAAGATATATCGAGGCACGTTTGTCAAAATTTGCTCTAGAAGTTTTATATTCTCCAAAAATCACTGACTGGGGAGTTTCATATGATGGTCGTCGTGCAGAACCGAATAACCTACCTGTAAAATTCCCGCTTTTATTAGCCTCAGGAGCCGAAGGTATTGCAGTAGGTTTATCTACAAAAGTGCTTCCACACAATTTTAATGAATTAATTGATGCCTCAATAAAAATATTAAAAGGAAAACCTTTTACCATTTATCCTGATTTTCAAACTGCAGGAATTGCTGATGTAACTAATTATAATGATGGAATGCGTGGCGGAAGAGTTCGCGTACGTGCCAAAATTAGTCAGCTAGATAAAAATACATTGGTAATAACCCAAATTCCATTTTCTACCAATACTACCACTTTAATAGATAGTATTTTAAAAGCAAATGAAAAAGGTAAAATCAAAATCAAGAAAATTGAGGACAATACAGCTGCGGAAGTTGAAATTTTAATTCACTTATTCCCAGGTGTTTCTCCAGATAAAACAATTGATGCCTTATTCGCATTCACCGCTTGCGAAACTTCTGTCTCTCCATTAGGTTGCGTTATTGAAGATAATAGTCCATTATTTATTGGGGTTTCCGATATGCTTAAAATATCAACTAATAGAACGGTAGGTTTATTAAAAAGTGAGTTGGAAATTCAATTAAGCGAACTAGAAGAACAATGGCACTTTGCTTCTTTAGAGCGTATTTTTATCGAGCAAAAAGTCTATCGTCTAATAGAAGAAGAAGATACTAAAGAAGGTGTTATTGCTGCAATTGACGAAGGTTTGAAACCACATATCAAACACCTAAAAAGAGCAATTACAGAAGACGATATTTTACGCTTGACAGAAATTCGAATCATGAGAATTTCTAAATTTGATAGCAACAAAGCTCAAGATAAAATTGAAGCTTTAGAAGGGGACATCGAACAAGTAAAATTCGACCTAGAAAACCTAATCGATTTTGCAATTGCCTATTTCAACCGATTAAAAGAGAAATACGGAAAAGGTCGCGAACGCCAAACTGAACTTAGAATATTTGATGATATTGAAGCAACAAAAGTAGTTTTAAGAAACACTAAATTATACGTAAATAGAGAAGAAGGATTTGTAGGAACTAGTCTCAAAAAAGACGAATACGTAGCCGATTGCTCTGATATCGATGATATCATTGTTTTTCTTGGTGATGGAAAAATGATGGTTACCAAAGTCGATGCAAAAACATTTGTAGGTAAAGACATAATTCACATTGCCATATTTGACCGAAGTGACAAACGTACTATTTACAATATGATTTATCGTGATGGAAAAAATGGTCCATCCTATATTAAACGATTTAATGTTTCTGGAGTAACCCGTGACAAACCTTACGATTTAACCAATGAAAAACCAGGTTCACAAGTGCTTTATTTCTCTTGTAATCCGAATGGTGAAGCAGAAGTGATCACTATTTTACTTCGACAGGTGGGAAGTATTAAAAAATTGAAATTTGATATCGATTTTGCTAAATTGGCAATTAAAGGAAGGACTTCAAAAGGGAATATTGTTACTAAATATCCAATTAAAAAGGTCGAACTCAAAGAAAAAGGAATATCCACATTATTACCAAGAAAAATCTGGTTTGACGATACCGTTCAAAGACTAAATGTTGATTCTCGAGGCGAATTGTTAGGTGAATTCAGACCAAGTGATAAGATATTAATTATCCAACAATCTGGTAAATTGAAAGTAATCACCCCCGAATTAACAACGCATTTTGATGAAGATATGGTAGTTTTAGAAAAATGGATTCCTAAAAAACCAATTTCTGCCATTTATTATGATGGTGAAAAAGAACGTTATTTTGTAAAACGATTCTTAGTTGAAGTTGAAAATAAAGAAGAAACTTTTATTACTGAACATCCAAATTCACAATTAGAAATTGTTTCTACCGATTATCGACCAGTTGCTGAATTGATTTTCAATAAAATTAAAGGTGTTCAGAAAGACAATTTAAATGTTGATATTGAAGCTTTTATAGCTGTAAAAGGATTTAAAGCTTTAGGTAACCAATTGACAACAGACAAGGTAAAACAAGTAAACCTTTTGGAATCTCTACCATTTGAAGCGCCAGAAGAAGTAGTTTCTCAAGAAATTGAAGTTGAAGGAGATGAAGTTGAAAATGGAGAAACTGAAGAATACGACGACTCAGATATTCAATTAGACGAAGACGGTCAAATAACATTATTTTAATTCTGTAGAAGAGCTAAATTTAAAAAAAACGCATTACTAATAATTTTGCAAAATAGTCTTTTTAAAGTAATTTTGCACAACACAACAACAACAATAAAATGATTCACTTTTTCGAAAACGAAACCAATACGGTTTTTGCTGTTCAATCGCAAAAAGAATTTTCTGCAGAAGACATTTCAAAATTAAACTGGCTTTTTGGCAACTCAAATAAAATAGATAAATCCGTTCTAAATACAGTTGGAACGGATTTTTTTATTGGCCCACGAGCCACCATGATTACGCCTTGGAGTACTAATGCCGTTGAGATAACACAAAATATGGGAATCTCGGGAATCGTTAGGATTGAAGAATTCTTCAAAGTGAATTCCGATTTCAACGATTTTGATCCGATGCTTTCGCAAAAATACCTAGAACTAAATCAAACTATTTTTACAATCAATATCCAACCAGAAACCATTATAGAAATTGATGATATTGCGAGTTATAATCAAAGTGAAGGATTGGCTTTAAGCGAAGAAGAAGTAAAATATTTAAATAAATTATCTGTTAAAATAGGAAGAAAATTAACCGATTCTGAAGTGTTTGGTTTTTCTCAAGCCAATTCAGAACACTGTCGTCACAAAATTTTCAATGGAACTTTTGTAATTGACGGAGTAGAAATGCCCACTTCCCTATTCAAATTAATTAAGAAAACATCAGCGGAAAATCCGAACGATATTGTTTCCGCTTATAAAGATAATGTCGCTTTTATAAAAGGACCAAAAGTGCAACAATTTGCACCTAAAAGTCCTGAAAAAGCGGATTTCTATGAAACAAAAGATTTTGATTCTGTACTTTCACTTAAAGCAGAAACACATAATTTCCCAACAACTGTTGAACCTTTTAACGGCGCTGCAACAGGATCGGGTGGAGAAATTCGCGATAGATTAGCCGGTGGTCAAGGTTCGATTCCTCTTGCAGGAACGGCTGTTTACATGACTTCTTATTCTAGGTTGTCCCAATTAAAACCTTGGGAGAACGGAATGGCAGAAAGAAAATGGTTGTATCAAACTCCAATGGATATATTGATAAAAGCGTCAAATGGTGCATCCGATTTTGGAAATAAATTTGGGCAACCGCTTATCACAGGTTCAATTCTAACCTTTGAACACGAAGAAAACAATCGAAAATTAGGTTACGATAAAGTGATCATGCAAGCGGGTGGAATTGGTTACGGAAAATTAAACCAAGCCATTAAGCAAAAACCAAAAGCAGGTGATAAAATAGTAATTTTGGGGGGTGATAATTACCGAATTGGAATGGGTGGAGCAGCAGTTTCATCAGCAGATACCGGTGAATTTAGTTCAGGTATTGAATTAAATGCCATTCAGCGTTCCAACCCAGAAATGCAAAAAAGAGCTGCAAATGCTATCCGCGGATTAGTAGAAAGCGATCATAATCCTATCGTTTCAATTCATGATCACGGTGCTGGCGGACACTTAAATTGCCTATCAGAATTAATTGAAGAAACGGGCGGGTTAATCGATTTAGATAAATTGCCAATTGGTGATCCAACGCTTTCTGCAAAAGAAATTATTGGAAACGAATCCCAAGAACGAATGGGATTGGTAATTGGTCAAAAGGACATCGATTTACTTCAAAAAATTGCCGACAGAGAACGATCTCCGATGTACCAAGTTGGTGATGTTACCGACAATCATCGTTTTACATTTGAATCAAAAACTACAGGTAAAAAACCGATGGATTTTGCCTTGGAAGATTTTTTTGGAAGTTCTCCAAAAACAATCATGACCGATAAAACAGTTACCTTAAATTACACCAATTTAAACTATTCGGAAGAAAAAATAGCAACCTATTTAGAGCAAGTTTTACAATTAGAAGCCGTTGCTTGTAAAGATTGGTTGACCAATAAAGTAGACCGTTGTGTGGGTGGAAAAGTGGCCAAACAACAATGTGCTGGTCCGATCCAATTACCGTTAAATAACTGCGGAGTTATGGCTTTGGATTACCTTGGAAAAGAAGGGATTGCAACGTCAATTGGACACTCACCTATTGCCTCTTTAATTGATCCTGTAGCGGGAACTAGAACCGCAATTGCAGAAGCTTTGTCTAACATTATTTGGGCTCTAATTAAAGACGGTATCAAAGGAATTTCTTTGTCTGCCAATTGGATGTGGGCTTGTAAAAACGAAGGTGAAGACGCACGTTTGTATGCAGCAGTTCAAAGTTGTTCCGATTTTGCAATTGAATTAGGAATAAATATCCCAACAGGAAAAGATTCGCTTTCAATGAAACAAAAATACCCAAATGAAGAAGTTATTGCACCGGGAACGGTAATAATTTCAGCAGGTGGAAATTGCAACGACATTAAAAAAGTAGTAGAACCAGTATTACAAATCGATGGTGGTTCTATTTATTATATTAATTTGTCGCAAGACGATTTTAAATTGGGTGGAACTTCCTTTGCTCAAGTATTGAATACCGTTGGAACAGAAGTGCCAACTATTAAAGATTCTGATTTTTTCAAAAGAGCATTCAATGTAATTCAAGAAGCAATTGTAAACGATCAAATTATTGCTGGACATGACATTGGAAGTGGCGGACTTATTACTACTTTATTAGAAATGTGTTTTGCCAATAATAATTTAGGAGCAACAATAGATTTAACAACTTTTGATGAAAAAGATTTAGTAAAAATTCTATTCGCTGAAAATATTGGAATTGTTTTCCAAGCTCTAAATGATGTTGAATTGGAAAGCAAATTAAATTCCAATAACATTCATTTCCATAAAATAGGAAAAGTAACAAATGAAGCTACTTTAAACTTTGGTCAATTCTCATTCGATATTCCAAAATACAGAGATATTTGGTATTCAACCTCTTACCTATTGGATCAAAAACAATCGAAAAACGGAATGGCAAAAGCGCGTTTCGAAAATTATAAAAACCAACCTTTAAATTACATTTTTCCAAGTCATTTTACAGGTAAAAAACCTGTAATTGACCCTTCAAAATTACGACCGAAAGCAGCTATTATTCGTGAAAAAGGAAGCAATTCCGAGCGTGAAATGGCAAACGCAATGTACTTAGCAGGTTTTGAGGTAAAAGACATTCACATGACCGATTTAATCTCGGGACGTGAAAATTTGGAAGACATTCAGTTCATTGGTGCTGTGGGTGGGTTTTCAAATTCAGATGTTTTAGGGTCTGCAAAAGGTTGGGCTGGGGCCTTTTTATACAACGAAAAAGCAAAAACGGCCTTAGCCAATTTCTTCAAAAGAGACGACACTTTATCAGTGGGGATTTGTAACGGATGCCAGTTGTTTATGGAGTTGGAAGTTATCAATCCGGAGCATGAAGTACATGGAAAAATGAAGCACAACACTTCCAGAAAGCACGAAAGCGGATTTACCTCTGTTACCATTCAAGACAACAATTCCGTTATGCTATCCACATTAGCAGGGAGCACTTTGGGTGTTTGGATTTCGCATGGTGAAGGCCGATTTAACTTGCCATTACCCGAAGATAACTA
Source organism: Chitinophaga pinensis (assembly GCA_943324545.2). Taxonomy (GTDB): domain Bacteria; phylum Bacteroidota; class Bacteroidia; order Flavobacteriales; family Flavobacteriaceae; genus Flavobacterium. Next base: position 3,575 of record CALPMA020000049.1, on the reverse strand, counting down.
TAATATCGTTTCTAAATATGCTTACGCCGATTATCCTGCCAACCCAAATGGATCCGATTATAACACGGCGATGCTTTGCGATAAAACGGGACGCCACTTAGTGATGATGCCGCACATTGAGCGCTCTACTTTCCAGTGGAATTGGGCGAATTACCCAAAAAATAGAAACGATGAAGTTTCCCCGTGGCATGAAGCATTTGTAAATGCTAGAAAATGGATTGAAACTAAGTAAAATAAAAAAAATAATTGATTACCAATGAGTTTTTTTATTTCGTATAATTCAATTATTTCAAAGTATCTTTTCTTCTAATATAATTATGCAAGAAATCTCCTTTCGGTTTTCCTAAATCAAACGAACTCCATTTGGTTAAAAAGCGGGTGCTGGTTCTAGCTTTATCTTTGTCCCAATTTTCATATTCAATTCGGTACACCGCAGAATACAATTCGGCGCGCCCTACTCCATGGTAACAATGAATTAAAACCGGATAATTAGCAGGATTATCCATTATTTTGTAAAATAAAACCAAATTATCTTTGGTGGGAACTTGATCGGATCCGTCATTAAAATAGTTTACTCCATTAATTTTTGCAACAGCACTTTTTTCGGCAGCTAATTCCAAGGCATTTTCGGGATTATTCACATCGTCGCCCGTTCCTGGGAAACGCAAATCAACAATAGACTTAATTTTATATTTATTAACATAGGATTCTAATTCATCAGGTGGAATAACTCCCGATTTATAAACTTTCCCTTCAGTAATCGTTTCAAAATTATGATTGATATTAATATCATAAACATATTTACCTCCGAATACGAGCACTAATACAAATAGTAAAATTCCAATTATTTTTAAATATTTTTTCATGGTGTAAAATTAAAAACTAATATTCTAAATTGCGATAATTACATAAAAATAATCAATAAGTTTCTGAATTTGTAAATTTTTCATTAATTTGGCTAGGTTTAAAAAATCTTTTATAATGACAAATGTAACTAGGCTATTCGAATTTCCTTATTATCAATTAGAAAAATACAATTCCATTTCAGATGCATTAGTAACGAAATATGATGGGACTTGGATAAAAACCTCTACAGAAGAATACATCAATAAATCCAATGCAATTTCTAGAGCATTATTGAAAATTGGCGTTCAGAAAGACGATAAAATTGCAGTAATTTCTACCAATAATAGAACCGAATGGAATATTGTAGATATTGGGGTGCTGCAAACAGGTGCTCAAAACGTACCTATATATCCTACTATTTCTGAAACGGAATACGAATATATTCTAAATCATTCTGAATCTGTTTATTGTTTTGTTTCCGATGCCGAAATATTACGTAAAGTTAATCTTATTAAAGCTAACGTTCCTAAACTCAAAGAAGTTTACTCATTTGATTCTATCGAAGGTTGTAAAAACTGGACCGAACTTCTTGCTATTGGCGAAGACCATAAAAACCAAGATGAAGTAGAAGCTAGAAAAAAATTGGTTCAACCAAATGATTTAGCTACCATAATTTATACATCAGGAACTACAGGAAAACCAAAAGGTGTAATGTTATCTCATGACAATATTGTATCAAATGTGTTTGCTGGAGCTAAAAGAATTCCGCTTTCACCAGGTAACAGTCGCACTATGAGTTATTTACCTGTTTGTCATATTCTAGAGCGTTTTTACCTTTATTTATGTCAATATTATGGCGTTTCCATTTATTTTGGTGAATCAATTGATAAAATTGGAGACAACTTAAAAGAAGTAAAACCAAATTTAATGACAGGGGTTCCTCGCGTTCTTGAAAAAGTATATGATAAAATTTATGCTAAAGGATTAGATTTGAAAGGACTTAAAAAAATGATCTTCTTTTGGGCTTTAAATTTAGGTTTTAACTATAAACCATATAATGAAAATGGTTGGTGGTATGAATTTCAATTAAAAATAGCTCGGAAGTTAGTTTTCAGCAAATGGAAAGAAGGTGTTGGAGGAAATTTAGAAATGATTGCTTGTGGTAGCGCTGCTTTACAACCAAGATTGGCGAGAATTTTTGCTGCCGCAAATATAACCATTATGGAAGGCTACGGATTAACTGAGACTTCTCCGTTGATTTCTATTAACGACATGAGAAATCGTGGCTATAAGGTAGGAACCGTTGGTAAAGTAGTGGATAAAGTAGAAATAAAAATTGCTGAAGACGGTGAAATACTTTGTAAAGGACCAAATGTGATGTTAGGATATTATAAAGATGAGAAACAAACCAACGAGGTTTTAAAAGACGGTTATTTTCACACTGGCGACATAGGAGAAATTGATGCTCAAGGCTTTTTGAAAATTACCGATCGTAAAAAAGAAATGTTTAAAACCTCTGGTGGAAAATACATTTCTCCGCAATTACTTGAAAATGCGTTCAAACAATCTCGATTTATAGAACAAATAATGGTGATTGGCGACGGTCAAAAAATGCCAGCTGCATTTATTCAACCTCATTTTGAATATATTAAGGAATGGCAAAAACTACATAATATTTCACCTGATACTTCATTTGAAGCAATTGCTACCAATCCAAAAGTAATTGAACGAATTCAAGAAGAAGTGAATAAAATCAATGAAAAATTTGGTAATTGGGAAAGAGTCAAAAGATTTGAACTTACTCCCGACCTTTGGACCATTGATGGAGGCCATGTTACTCCTACTCTTAAACTTAAGAGAAAAGTGGTACTCGAAAAATACAAAGACCTATTTGCAAAAATATACGGCTAAGAAAAAACTCCTCAAATTATGAGGAGTTTTTTTTTAACATAAAATAAATATAAAATACTATGCGTGCATACTATTTTTTATTATATTTGAAATCAAATCAAAATTAATGAAAGAAAAAACGATAGATTATATACTTCGAGCAACGTGGCAAGCGGTCTCAAGAATGTATAATGAAGAGGCACAGAACTTTGGCGCTTCAATAGCTACCGGGTTCGCTTTATTAAGTATGGATAAAGATAAAGGAACTCCTTCGACTTCATTGGGTCCTAAAATGGGAATGGAAGCAACAAGCTTAACCAGAACTTTAAAATCTATGGAGGACAAAGGATTAATTATTAGAAAGAAAAACCCTGATGACGGTCGGGGTGTACTAATATACCTAACCGATTTTGGTAGAGAAAAAAGAGAATTGTCTAGAAATACCGTTTTGAAATTTAATGATACCGTTAAAAAACATGTTTCAGAGGAAAAACTAAAGCACTTTACCGAAGTAACAGACATCATTAATGATTTAATTATAGAGAAAAAGATATTTAGTACAAGGGAAAATACAACAGACCAAAAAAATAAATAGATGAAGCGTACCATAAAAAAAGTTGCAGTTATAGGCTCCGGAATAATGGGATCTGGAATAGCATGTCATTTTGCCAATATCGGAGTTGAAGTTTTACTATTAGATATTATCCCAAATCAACTCACCAGTGAGGAAGAAAAAAAGGGGCTGACATTAGAAAGTAAAATTGTTAGAAATAGGTTAGTTAATGAGCATTTAGCTAACTCTTTGAAATCAAAACCTTCACCTATATACAATCAAAAAT